>NZ_JBEOYB010000010.1:0-130880 GCF_040296845.1 Streptomyces sp. NPDC001985 | reverse complement strand
GACGTCATGACGGCTTCGGTACGCAGCGGGTTGATCTCCGAGACGGCGCCGACGAACGTGGTCTTGCCCACGCCGAATCCGCCCGCCACCACGATCTTCGCGCTGGTGGTCGATCTCGGGGCGGTCCCGCCGCTAGAGCTTGCGAAGTCCACTGAGCACCCTTTCGAGCAGTGTCACATCCGGCGTACCGCCGGCGTCTCCGTTGCCCGGCTGGTGGATCGCCACCATGCCCGCCTCCGCCAGGTCGGCGACGAGAATCCGGGCGACGCCGAGCGGCATGGACAGCAGCGCCGACACCTCGGCCACCGACTTGACCTCACGGCAGAGATGGCAGATCCGCTGGTGCTCGGGGAGCAGCCCGGCGAGGAGCGCGGGATCGGCCGTCGTGCTGACCAGCGCCTCGATGGCGAGCTGATAGCGCGGCCGGGTCCGTCCGCCGGTCATGGCATACGGACGCACCAGCGGCTGGTCGCCCTCGTAACCGTAGTCGGTTTGGACACCGTACGGATCGTGAGAGGCGGTTGGCGGGGTCATGAATCCTCCGGGCGGGACAGCAAGTGGTCGGCGAGCCGTCTGAGCGGGCCGGTGGGGGTCCGGTTGGGCGACCTGACGGTGACGGCGCGAGGGCGCGCTATCGGAACGAGTACGGACGAGGGTGTAACCGGTGACGGATCAATGCAGCAGACTCCCCTGGAGCTCCGCGCGCAGATCCGGGGTGAGCACCCCGCCCGCGCGGTCCACCAGCAGGGCCATCTCGTATCCCACCAGGCCGATGTCGCACTCGGGGTGCGCCAGCACGGCCAGCGACGAGCCGTCGGAGACGGACATCAGGAAGAGGAAGCCGCGCTCCATCTCGACCACGGTCTGGCTCACCGGACCGCCTTCGAAGATCCTTGACGCCCCCGCGGTCAGCGAGGTCAGACCGGAGGCGACGGCCGCGAGCTGATCGGCCCGGTCGCGTGGGAATCCTTCGGACATGGCGAGCAGGAGTCCGTCGGCGGAGACCACCACCGTGTGGGACACCCCGGGGGTGTTGTCCACGAAGTTGGTGATCAACCAGTTCAGATTCTGCGCCGCCTGGCTCATCGGGCTCAACTAACGCTCCTGCGGGTGAGAGGGACCGAGGTCGAAACCGCCGGGCGTCGTGTTCTGCTGACGACCCTGCTGAATGCCTCGGCGGAGATTGGTGAGTCGGCCACGCACATCGTCGGGCGCACGCGAGACCTGCGGACCGCTCTGGGTGCTCTGCTCCTGCGCCGTGCCCGCGACCAGATTGGCACGCGGGACGCGACGGGGGAGACCGGAGGTCGTGACGCCACCGGCGGCGGGCTTCCGGATGCGCTCGGCCTGCCGTACCAGTTCGTCGTTGGGGGAGGCGCGCCAGCCGCCGCCGTTGGTGCCCTCCGCGTCCTGCCCGCTCTGACCCTGCTGGTCGGCGGGGGTGCGCTGGGGCAGGGGCCGGTCCGGGCCGTCGGCCGGACGGTCGCCGGCCTCCGGCCGCGGCGGTGCTTCCGGAAGGCCCGGCCGGGACGGCTGCCCCTGCGGGGCGCCCGGGGCCGGCCGGCCCTGCTCGCCGGGGTGCGCGGGCCTGCCCCGGCCCTGGGTGCGGAACCAGTCCGTCTCCAGGGTGTCGAAGAGCGGGGTACGGCCGTCGCCGGGCCCGGCGGGCGGCAGCGCCTCGTGCTGCGGCTGCGCCGGCAGGGCGCGGTGGGCGCCCGTGTCGGTGCTCTCCCGGCCCTCGTACCCGCGCGGCGCGGGCGCCTGCCCGGGCGCGGGCGGCTGGGGAGCGCCCAGGTCGGTACGGGGGTACTGGCCGGTGGCCGCGGGGTCCTGGTGCTCGGGGCGGGCGTACTGGCCGCTGTTGGGGTCCTGGAAGTCCGGCCGGGCGTACTGGCCGGTGGCTGCCGGGTCCTGGTGCTCGGGGCGGGCGTACTGGCCGCTGTTCGGGTCGTGGAAGTCGGGCCGGGCGTACTGACCGGTGGTCGCCGGGTCCTCGGGGCGGGCGTACTGGCCGCTGTTGGGGTCCTGGAAGTCGGGCCGGGCGTACTGGCCGGTGGCTGCCGGGTCCTGGTGCTCGGGGCGGGCGTACTGGCCGCTGTTGGGGTCGTGGAAGTCGGGCCGGGCGTACTGTCCGGTGGCTGCCGGGTCCTCGGGGCGGGCGTACTGGCCGCTGTTGGGGTCCTGGAAGTCGGGCCGGGCGTACTGGCCGGTGGTCGCCGGGTCCTCGGGGCGGGCGTACTGGCCGCTGTTGGGGTCCTGGAAGTCGGGCCGGGTGTACTGTCCGGTGGCTGCCGGGTCCTCGGGGCGGGCGTACTGGCCGCTGTTGGGGTCGTGGAAGTCCGGCCGGGCGAACTGCCCCGTCGTCTGCGGGTCCTGGTGCTCGGCACCGGGCTGGCGCGGCAGAGCCGGCTCGGGCCGGGCGTAGCCCTGCCCCTGCCCCTGGCTCCGGTCCTGGTCGCGGCCCGGACCCCGGACCCCGTCACGGCCCTGCGGCGCGTCGCCGCGCGGCGGCGCGAACTGACCCGCGGGCCCGCCCGGCGCTCCCGCTCCCGGCGCGGCGGGGGAGGGAGGACCGAAGACATCCGGGCGGACGAACTGTCCGCCCTGTCCGCCGCCCTGCCGCTGCGGCGGCGGCGCGTTGAAGTCGGGGCGCGGGAACGGCTCGGTGGCCGGTCCGCCGCTCTGCTGCTGCTTGCCGAAGTCCGGCCTGCCGAACTCCGCCGTCGCGGCGGGTCCCCGCGCGGTGTCGGAGTCCTCGTGGCCGCGCGGGGTGTCGTCGTGTCCCTGACGGCGCGGGGGCTGCTGCTCACTGCCCCAACTGGTGGTCCCCGGACGCTGCGGGGAGCCGGGCAGCTCGGGACGCCCGCCGCCGGCGGCGGAGGCGGGAGCGGGCAGCTGACGGCCGCCGTCCTGGCGGCCCCGGTCGCCCGGGCCCTGCGGCCCGTTGCCCGCCGGGGACTCACCGCGGCCCGGGGCGCTCTGCGCACCCCGGTTGCCGAAGGCACCGGCGAGACCGCCGCCCTGCCGGCCCTGGCCGGGTGCCTGACCCGGGCCGCCGTCGCGGCTCGGGAGCGCGGCGCGCTGTCCCGCGCCCGCGCCGACCTGGCCGCGCGGACCACTGCCCGTGCCGAGCAGACCGCCCGATGGGGCACCCGCGCCGGGACCGCCCGGGAGACCGGGGCCGCCGGGACGGGAACCACCGGGCACCGCGCCGGGACGGGCGCCGGGGCCGCCGGGACCGGAGACGCCCTGCGGCACACCGCCCGGGACGCCCGCGCCGGGCCCGCCGGGCTTCTTGTTCCCCTGGGCCACATCGACGGGCAGCATGACCAGCGCGGTCGTACCGCCGGAGTCGGAGGGACGGAGCTGGATGCGGATGCCGTGCCGCAGGGACAGCCGGCCGACCACGAACAGACCCATGCGGCGGGAGACCGAGACATCCACGGTGGGCGGCGACGCCAGCCGCTCGTTGATCGCGGCGAGGTCCTCGGGGGAGAGGCCGATGCCGGTGTCGTGGATCTCGACCAG
Source organism: Streptomyces sp. NPDC001985 (assembly GCF_040296845.1). NCBI lineage: Bacteria > Bacillati > Actinomycetota > Actinomycetes > Kitasatosporales > Streptomycetaceae > Streptomyces > Streptomyces sp. NPDC001985. The sequence continues at coordinate 127,352 of NZ_JBEOYB010000010.1, read as the reverse complement.
CACCCGCCCGTCGGGCAGGGCGTGGCCGGTGACCCGGACCTTGGTCTGCGGCGACGAGAAGGAGGTGGCGTTCTCCAGCAGCTCGGCGAGGAGGTGCACCAGGTCGTTGACGACCCGGCCGGCGACCTCGGTCGCGGGCACGGCGGCCAGTTCGATCCGCTCGTACTGCTCCACCTCGGACGCGGCGGCACGCAGCACGTCGACCAGCGGGACGGGGCGCGTCCAGCGCCGCCCCGGCTCCTCACCGGCGAGGACGAGGAGGTTCTCGCCGTTCCGGCGCATACGGGTCGCGAGGTGGTCCAGCTTGAAGAGCGAGGAGAGCTGGTCCGGGTCGGCCTCGCGGGACTCCAGCTCGGAGATGAGCGAGAGCTGGCGCTGGATGAGGCCCTGGGAGCGCCGGGAGAGGTTGGTGAACATCGCGTTGACGTTGCCCCGCAGCAGCGCCTGCTCGGCGGCGAGGCGGACCGCCTCGCGGTGCACGTCGTCGAAGGCCGCGGCCACCTTGCCGATCTCGTCCCGGGAGTGCACACCGACCGACTCGACGGAGGTGTCGACGTCCTGCGGGTCCGACTCGGAGAGCTGCTTGACCAGCTCGGGCAGCCGGTCCTGGGCGACCTTGGTCGCCGTGTCCTGGAGCCGCCGCAGCGAGCGGATCATGGAGCGGGCGACGACGAAGGCGCCGACGAGCGAGACACCGAGGACGACGAGGATCAGCGCACCGTTGATGATGGCTTCCTGCCGGGACTCCTCGCGCAGCTGGCGGGCCTTGGCCTCCATCTCGCCGAGCAGCGTCGACTCGATCTGCTTCATCGCGTTGATGCGCGTGCCGTAGTCGTCGGTCCAGTCGAGGTGGGACCGCTTCTTGCGGGTGCTCAGACCGTCGGAGGTCTCGAAGACGCGCTGGGCGTAGTCCTCGGCCGCGGCGATGGTCGAGTTGCCGACGTCCAGCGGCTCGGTCAGGTCCCGGGCGTCGCCGCCCGACGAGTTGTAGATCCGCTCGAAGCGCTTGAGCTCGTCCTCGCCGTTCTTGAGCGCGGCCCGGCCGTACTGGCGGTCGTTCTCCTCCAGGCCGGGGCCCTTGGCGCCGGCTCCGCCGGGCAGCGCGGCGGCGATGATCGCGCGCTGCATCGAGGCGTACTCCTTGGCGGAGGAGAACGCCGCCAGCGCGCGGGTGCGCTTGATCATGTCCGGGTTGCTGGTCGCCTGGGCCATGTCCTGGGAGAGGCTCAGCAGGGATTCGATCAGCCGGTGGTAGCTCTCCACCGTCAGCATGTTCGGCAGGCTGGAGTCGTACGCGGTCTTGCGGATGCTCGCCAGGTTGCTGACTTCCTTGGCGATCTGGCTCGCGTTGGCGTGGATCGACTCCAGCGAGTCGTCCTCGTTCGAGTACGTGATCTGCCGGGTGGTCTCCAGGAAGCTGTCCCGGGCCCGGTTGGTGGTCTGACGCGGGTCAGTGATCTTGAAGTCGGTCTCTTTGACCTTGTTGGCCAGCGGACCGGCGGTGAGGTCCCGCTCCGCCTGGAGCGCGACGGCGAGCTTGGTCGCCTCCTGGGTCATGTCGGTGAGCAGCTGCATGTGGTCCAGCTGCTGCATCCGGTCCAGGGACTCGTTGATCCGCAGACCGCCCAGGGTCGTCGCCGCGACGACGGGCAGGGTCAGCAGGGAGATGAGCCGGGTGCTGATGCGCCAGTTGCGGAGCGCCATCCGGGAGCCGGTGTCCGTGGGGCCCTTGGCCTTCGGCGGGCTCTTGGGCCCGTCAGCGGCCGGGCCGGTGGACGCGCCGGGGCCGGAGCCGGGCGTGCCGGAGCCGCCGCCGGGGCCGGAGCCTCCCGGACCCGCCGGGCCGCCGGGGCCCGCGGGGGGCGCCGCGCCGGGCCGCTGGGCTCCGGGGAGCGGAGCCGTGCCGGAGCGTGCGGAGCGGTCGCCGCCCTCGCCCGGCGGCACCGCCGGTCCCTGGTTCTGGGTGTGCTGGGGCGAGGAGCCGCGGTCGGTCCCGCCGCGCGGCTCCTGTTCCGCCGCAGCGCTGCCATCCCTCTTGAAACGTCCCTGCACTAGCGTCGCAACCTCTTGACCAGGCGTCCCCCGTGGCACGGCGGGACGGTGTCGGCGTCGGTGAGGCGCGGATGCGCCCCGGTGGTGGTCGTGAGTGACCGGCGCTTCCCCCCTTTCCCGCCGCCGCTCGGCGCTGTGTTGCGCCCTTGCGCGCCGGCCTGAAACCGCGGCGGTGCGTGGAATTCCAGCACAGTGCCGGATCTCCAACAAGGGCCGCGTACCGTGCTGTGACCTGGGTGACACGCCGTGAGCGACGAGTCACCAGGTGTAGAAAGGGTTCAGGGAGGAAGTGGACATTTCCCATTGATTTCGTGAGGGGTGAAGGGTGCCCCAGTCGCCATGATCGGGTGCGGAATGGCGGCTTCAGCCTTCAATGTCCGATTCTTGGTGGTCAGGGGACGGCCCGTAATGACCGAAATGCCGGGCAACTCGTGAGGAAACTCACACCATCACCATGGTCTCTCCATGCTTTCGCGGGGAATCGCATGTTTAGCCTGACGCTTTACACGCACGTCATTCTGTCAACCGCCGCTTGCCGAGCGGCCTCTCCCTAAGGCCGGACGAAACCCGATGAAGACGCTGATGTTCCGCAACATAGCCAACCCCCGTCGCACCACGCTCGCGCACCTCGAGGACGCCGGACAGCTGCGGACGCCGGAGCCGGCGGAGCACCCGCTCGATCTTCCCACCCAGACGGCCAACCCCCGCCGCACCATCCTGATGGACGCCCCCGCCTCCTGACGCCGCCCCCGCGTCCCCTTGCGGACCGCGCCCGCCCCGCCCGGCACCCCGCCCGCCCCGGCCCCGGCGCCCCCGGGGCCCGTCGGCGCGAGGCGGGAGCCCCGGCCGCGTTAGCCTGGAGCGTCAGACTCCAGCAGCGTCAGCAGTAGTAGAGGGGCACCCGCATCCCGTGCGCATCGCCAGGTTCTCCATCGACGGCAATGTCGCCTTCGGCGCGGTCGAGGGCGACGGTCCCGACGGACTCGTCCTCGACATCATCAAGGGCATCCCGTTCGCGGACTTCGAACTCTCGGGCACGAAGGTTCCGCTGAGCAAGGTACGGCTGCTGCCGCCCGTGCTCCCCAACAAGGTCGTGGCCTTCGGCCGCAACTACGCGGAGCACGCGGCGGAGCTGGGGCACGAGGTCCCCGCCGAGCCGTTCGCCTTCTTCAAGCCGTCCACCTCGGTCATCGGCCCGGGCGACGCCATCGCGTACCCCTCCTTCTCCCAGGAGCTGCACCACGAGGCCGAGCTGGCCGTGGTCATCGGCCGGATGTGCCGCGAGGTCCCGCGCGAGCGCGTCAAGGACGTCATCCTCGGCTACACCTGCGCGAACGACGTCACCGCCCGCGATGTACAGCTCCGCGAGAAGCAGTGGGCCCGCGCCAAGGGCTTCGACACCTCCTGCCCGCTCGGCCCCTGGGTGGAGACGGAGCTGGACCCGTCCGACCTCGCCATCCAGTGCACGGTCAACGGCGAGCAGCGCCAGCTCGGCAGCACCAGCCAGATGATCAACTCCATCGAGGACCTGATCGTCAACATCACCGAGGCGATGACCCTGCTCCCGGGCGACGTGATCCTCACGGGCACCCCCGCCGGAGTCGGCCCCCTCACCGTCGGCGACGAGGTCGCCGTCACCATCCAAGGCATCGGCACTCTCACCAACAAGGTGATCAAGCGTGGCTAACGCGAACGTCCGCGTACGTTTCTGTCCCTCGCCGACCGGCAACCCCCATGTGGGTCTGGTCCGCACCGCCCTCTTCAACTGGGCCTTCGCCCGGCACAACGGCGGCACCATGGTCTTCCGCATCGAGGACACCGACGCGGCGCGCGACTCCGAGGAGTCCTACCGCCAGCTGCTCGACTCGATGCGCTGGCTCGGTCTGGACTGGGACGAGGGCCCCGAGACCGGCGGCCCGCACGCCCCCTACCGCCAGTCGCAGCGCATGGACATCTACCGGGACGTCGCGGCGAAGCTGCTCGACGGCGGGTACGCGTACCACTGCTACTGCTCCGCCGAGGAGCTGGAGGCCCGCCGTGACGCCGCCCGCGCCGCCGGCCGCCCCTCCGGCTACGACGGCCACTGCCGTGAGCTGACCGAGGAGCGGATCGCCGCCTACCGGGCGGAGGGCCGCCCGGCCATCGTCCGCTTCCGGATGCCCGACGAGGCGATCACCTTCACCGACCTGGTCCGCGGCGAGCTGACCTTCACCCCGGAGAACGTGCCGGACTACGGCATCGTCCGGGCCAACGGCGCCCCGCTCTACACCCTGGTCAACCCCGTCGACGACGCGCTCATGGAGATCACCCATGTGCTCCGCGGCGAGGACCTGCTCTCCTCCACCCCGCGCCAGATCGCGCTCTACAAGGCGCTGATCGAGCTGGGTGTCGCCCGGGAGATCCCCGCCTTCGGGCACCTTCCGTACGTCATGGGGGAGGGGAACAAGAAGCTCTCCAAGCGCGACCCGCAGGCGTCGCTGAACCTCTACCGCGAGCGCGGCTTCCTCCCCGAGGGGCTGCTGAACTACCTCTCGCTGCTCGGCTGGTCCTTCTCCGCCGACCAGGACGTGTTCTCGGTCGCCGAGCTGGTCGAGACGTTCGACATCAAGGACGTCAACGCCAACCCGGCCCGCTTCGACCTCAAGAAGGCCGAGGCGATCAACGCCGACCACATCCGCCGCCTCGATGTGAAGTCCTTCACCGAGGCCTGCGCCCCCTGGCTGGAGGCCCCGTTCGCGAACTGGGCGCCGGAGCGGTTCGACCGGGAGGCCTGGGAGGCCATCGCGCCGTACGCGCAGACCCGGCTCACCGTCCTCTCCGACATCACCGCCAATGTCGACTTCCTCTTCCTGGACGCCCCCGTCGAGGACGAGGCGTCCTGGGCGAAGGCGATGAAGGAGGGCTCGGCCGCGCTGCTGGCCACCGCCCGCGAGAAGCTCGCGGCGGCCGACTGGGCGAGCGCCGACTCCCTCAAGGAGGCGGTCCTCGCGGCGGGTGAGGCCCACGGCCTCAAGCTGGGCAAGGCCCAGGCCCCGGTCCGGGTCGCGGTCACCGGCCGCACGGTCGGTCTGCCGCTCTTCGAGTCGCTGGAGATCCTCGGCGAGGAGAAGACCCTCCAGCGGATCGACGCCGCGCTGGCCAGGCTCGCCCAGGGGTGAAACCCCGGCGGCGGGGCCCGCGCCCCGCTACCTTTGGATCATGCCGATACGCGCGGTCCTGTGGGACGTGGACGACACCATCTTCGACTACCGCACGGCCGACCGTGCGGGCATGTCCCACCATCTCCGGGCCGAGGGCCTGGCCGGCGGATTCACCTCCGCCGGCCAGGCCCTCGATCACTGGCGGGAGGTCACGGCACTCCACTGGGCGCGCTTCGCCGCCGGGGAGACCTCCTTCGAGGGCCAGCGCCGGGACCGCGTCCGCAGTTTCACCGGCCGGACACTGAGCGACGCGGACGCCGACGGCTGGTACGACCGCTATCTCGTCCACTACGAGGCCGCCTGGTCCCTCTTCCCGGACGCCCTGCCCGTCCTGGACGCGCTGGCGGGGGAGTACCGCCACGCCGTCCTCTCCAACGCCTCGATCCGGGTCCAGGACCCCAAGCTCCGGGCCCTCGGCGTCCACGACCGTTTCGAGGTGGTGCTCTGCGCCCCGGAGCTGGGCGTCGCCAAGCCGTCGGCCGAGGCGTTCCACCGCGCGTGCGAGGCCCTGGAGCTGCCGCCCGCCGAGGTTCTGTACGTGGGTGACGAGCCGGACATCGACGCGCGCGGCGCCGTCGAGGCGGGGCTCGCCGGCGTCTGGCTCGACCGCACCGGCGTGGGCGGGCGCCCCGAGCTGATCCGGATCACCGGTCTGGACCAGCTCCCCGCTCTGTTGCGGGGCGATACCCGTTTTGGAGCGCCGTCCACCTTCGGGTAATGTTCTTTCTGCGCCGCCCGGGAAGGCCAGGAGCCGGACCGGAAAGCGCAAGCCAAACAAGCCCCCTGTCGGGGGTTGCGTTTTGGTGGCCTATGGTGTAATTGGCAGCACGACTGATTCTGGTTCAGTTAGTCTAGGTTCGAGTCCTGGTAGGCCAGCTCGCAGAGCTTTATCTGCAAAGCCCCCGTTGTGTAGCGGCCTAGCACGCTGCCCTCTCAAGGCAGTAGCGCCGGTTCGAATCCGGTCGGGGGTACAGATCCATCCTGCTGATCACCAGGGTCGCTCCCGGTGATCGCGCAGTGACACAGCCCGGCTCCGGTCGGGTGGGATCGCTAGGGCCCCCGTTGTGTAGCGGCCTAGCACGCCGCCCTCTCAAGGCGGTAGCGCCGGTTCGAATCCGGTCGGGGGTACTGGTCTAAACCACCATGGGCTATGGTGTAATTGGCAGCACGAGTGATTCTGGTTCATTTAGTCTAGGTTCGAGTCCTGGTAGCCCAGCAGATCTCACGATCACAGTCTTGCCCCCGTTGTGTAGCGGCCTAGCACGCCGCCCTCTCAAGGCGGTAGCGCCGGTTCGAATCCGGTCGGGGGTACGTCAGAGGAAGCCCTCCGCGCGCGGCGCGGAGGGCTTCCTCGTATGCGCGGACTCCAGGACTCCGTGTGCGCGGGCCCGCCGGACCCGGGGCCGTGCGGGGAACTCCCCATGGGCGCGCCCGAGTTGCGGCTCGGTCAACTCGGGCGCGGCCCGGGCGGGTTGCGCCCCGGGCGTCAGCCGGTGCGGCGCAGCGCCTCGCTCAGCCGGGCGGCGGAGTCGATGACCGCCTGGGCGTGCATCCGGCCCGGGTGACGGGTCAGCCGCTCCACCGGCCCGGAGACCGAGACGGCGGCCACCACCCGGTTGGAGGGCCCGCGCACCGGCGCGGAGACCGAGGCGACACCGGGCTCGCGCTCGCCGATCGACTGCGCCCACCCCCTGCGCCGTACGCCCGAGAGCGCCGTGGCCGTGAAGCGCGCGCCCTGGAGCCCCCGGTGCAGCCGCTCCGGCTCCTCCCAGGCCATCAGGATCTGCGCGGACGAGCCCGCCTTCATGGTGAGCGTGGAGCCGACCGGCACCGTGTCCCGCAGGCCCGAGAGCCGCTCGGCGGCGGCCACACAGATCCGCATGTCCCCCTGGCGCCGGTAGAGCTGCGCGCTCTCGCCGGTCACATCGCGCAGATGGGTGAGGACCGGGCCCGCCGTGGCCAGCAGCCGGTCCTCGCCGGCCGCCGCGGCCAGCTCGGCCAGCCGCGGGCCCAGGATGAACCGGCCCTGCATGTCCCTCGCCACCATGCGGTGGTGTTCCAGTGCCACCGCGAGGCGGTGCGCCGTGGGCCGGGCCAGCCCGGTGGCCGCGACCAGCCCGGCGAGGGTGGCCGGACCGGACTCCAGTGCACTCAGAACCAGAGCCGCCTTGTCGAGAACGCCGACGCCGCTAGAGTTGTCCATGCAACGATACTTGCGTCTCACACTGTGAAACGCAAGTTCACATTTTCCCGGAACCCGCCAGTCTGTAGAGGCGGCCCCGCGATCCAGGGCTCGCGACAGGTGTCTAGTAGCGCCGGCAGAGCGGCCGGCCGGAGGGAAAGCGATGGGTAGGACACTCGCGGAGAAGGTCTGGGACGACCATGTCGTCCGGCGCGCCGAGGGCGAGCCCGATCTCCTCTTCATCGATCTGCACCTGCTGCACGAGGTGACCAGCCCCCAGGCCTTCGACGGTCTCCGGCAGAACGGCCGCACGGTCCGCCGCCGCGATCTCACCATCGCCACCGAGGACCACAACACCCCCACCATCGACATCGACAAGCCCATCGCGGACCCGGTCTCCCGGGTGCAGTTGGAGACCCTGCGCAGGAACTGCGCCGAGTTCGGGGTGCGGCTGCACCCGCTGGGCGATGTCGAGCAGGGCGTTGTCCACGTGGTGGGACCCCAGCTGGGACTGACCCAGCCCGGCACCACGGTGGTCTGCGGTGACTCGCACACCTCCACCCACGGCGCCTTCGGCGCGCTGGCCTTCGGCATCGGCACCTCGCAGGTCGAGCATGTGCTCGCCACCCAGACGCTCCCGATGGCCCGCCCCAGGACCATGGCGATCACCGTGGAGGGCGAGCTGCCCGACGGCGTCACCGCCAAGGACCTGATCCTGGCCATCATCGCCAGGATCGGCACGGGTGGCGGCCAGGGCTATGTGCTGGAGTACCGGGGCCCGGCCATCGAGAAGCTCTCGATGGAGGCACGGATGACCATCTGCAACATGTCCATCGAGGCCGGTGCCCGCGCGGGCATGATCGCTCCCGATGAGACCACCTTCGAGTATCTGCGCGGCCGGGACCACGCCCCGCAGGGCGAGGACTGGGACGCGGCGGTCGCCTACTGGAGGACCCTGCGGACGGACGACGACGCGGTCTTCGACGCCGAGGTGCTCATCGACGCCACCGCGCTCGCCCCGTTCGTCACCTGGGGCACCAACCCGGGGCAGGGCGCGCCGCTCTCCGCCAGCGTCCCCGACCCCGCTTCGTACGAGGACGCTTCGGAGCGGCTCGCCGCCGAAAAGGCCCTGGAGTACATGGGGTTGACCGCCGGCCAGCAGCTGCGGGACATCAAGGTGGACACCGTCTTCGTAGGCTCCTGCACCAACGGCCGTATCGAGGACCTGCGCTCGGCGGCCTCGGTCCTGGACGGCCGCAAAGTCGCCGACGGGGTACGGATGCTGGTCGTCCCCGGCTCCGTCCGGGTCGCCCTCCAGGCCGTCGCGGAGGGGCTGGACAAGGTCTTCACGGCCTCCGGCGCCGAGTGGCGGCACGCGGGCTGCTCGATGTGTCTGGGGATGAACCCCGACCAGCTGGCGCCCGGTGAGCGCTCCGCCTCCACCTCCAACCGCAACTTCGAGGGGCGGCAGGGCAAGGGCGGGCGGACCCATCTGGTCTCGCCCCAGGTCGCCGCGGCCACCGCGGTGCTGGGCCACCTCGCCTGCCCGGCCGACCTGTCCGACGACGCCGCCCGTACGCCCGCTGGAGTCTGATCAGCCATGGAAGCATTCACCGCACACACCGGCCGGGCCGTCCCGCTGCGCCGCAGCAATGTCGACACCGACCAGATCATCCCCGCCCACTGGCTGAAGAAGGTCACCCGGGACGGCTTCGAGGACGGGCTCTTCGAGGCCTGGCGCAAGGACCCGTCCTTCGTGCTCAACCGGGCCGAGCACGCGGGCGCCACGGTCCTGGTCGCGGGGCCCGACTTCGGCACCGGCTCCTCGCGTGAGCACGCCGTCTGGGCGCTCCAGAACTTCGGCTTCAAGACCGTCATCTCCTCCCGGTTCGCCGACATCTTCCGGGGCAACTCGCTGAAGAACGGTCTGCTGACCGTCGTTCTGCCGCAGGAGGCGGTGGACCGGATCTGGGCGCTGACCGAGGCCGATCCCACCGCCGAGGTGACCGTGGACCTGGAGGCCCGCCAGGTCCGCGCCGAGGGCATCACCGAGAGCTTCGAGCTGGACGAGAACGCCCGCTGGCGGCTGCTGAACGGGCTGGACGACATCAGCCTCACCCTTCAGAACGAAACGGACATCGCGGCTTACGAAGCCTCCCGGCCCGCCTTCAAACCACGCACGATTCAGGTCTGATCAGCGCTTTTCCCCGACTGTGCCCCCCACCGCCCGGTGGGGGGCACAGTCGTCTGTTGAGACCCTGCCGGGCGACAACTCGCCCCAGATGGCACAATCGGTGCATGGAACGCGACAGCCAACTCAAGCTCTACGCGGCTGTCGCGGCCCGATTGAAGGAAGCGCACACCGCTGTGCGCACACTGCAAGTCCCGGAGAGCGTAAGGAAGGCGCTGACCCGGAAGCTGCTGGTCATCACGGCCGCGGCGAAGCACGATCTCCCGGATGCCGCAAGGCGTCTGGACCGCTTGATGAAGGACCTCGACGAGGGCCGATTCCCTGAGGGCGACTGACACCCGAACTCCCGCGAGCGACGACTTCGCAGTCGAGTTCGTTGCGGCACTAGGGTGATTAGACCGTTTCGTGTTTGATTTGCGGTATATATCTGCCTAACGTGCGAAAAAGCCTGGGCGCATTCGCTCAGGCAATGTCTCCGAAGGGGAAGACGTGAACAAGGCGCAGCTCGTAGAAGCCATTGCCGACAAGCTCGGCGGCCGTCAGCAGGCCGCGGACGCTGTCGACGCGGTGCTTGACGCGATCGTCCGCGCGGTTGTCGCCGGAGACCGTGTCTCGGTCACCGGCTTCGGCTCGTTCGAGAAGGTCGACCGGCCCGCCCGCTACGCCCGCAACCCGCAGACGGGTGAGCGGGTCCGGGTCAAGAAGACCTCGGTGCCGCGCTTCCGCGCGGGCCAGGGGTTCAAGGACCTGGTCAGCGGCTCGAAGAAGCTCCCGCGCGGTGGCGAGGTCTCGGTCAAGAAGGCGCCCAAGGGCAGCCTCTCGGGCGGTGCTTCCACCCGGACGACCACCAAGGCCGCGGCCAAGAAGGCCACCGCCAAGAAGGCCACCACGGCCAAGAAGACGGTCGCCGCGAAGAAGGCGACCGTGGCGAAGAAGGCCGCGCCCGCGAAGAAGACCGTGGCCAAGAAGGCCACCACGGCCAAGAAGACGGTCGCCGCGAAGAAGGCGGCCCCGGCCAAGAAGGCCGCGCCCGCGAAGAAGGCCGCCGTCGCCAAGAAGACCGCGCCGGCCAAGAAGGCCACCGCGAAGAAGGCGCCCGCGAAGAAGGCCACGGCGCGCAAGACCGCCGCCAAGAAGAGCGCGACCGCCAGGAAGAGGTAAGCGGCACCGGCCCACCGGGCCACTGACGCGCCGGGCCGGGCTCCCCTCGGGGAGCCCGGCCCGCGGCGTGTCCGGCGCACCGCCGCCCCGGCGGTGCGGGCGGGGCGGGCGCACAGGGCCCGCCCCGGTGCTCTCCCCTGGCTCTCAGTGGCCGGAAATCGCCCCTGCGGCCCTCCGGGAGGGCCCGTGGTCGCGAAGGGCCCGGAGAGGCCGTCAGAGCGTCTGGAGCGTCACCAGGGTGATCCGGCGGTCCGCGCCCTCGCCCTCGGTCTCGATACGGACCCGCTGGCCGGGCCGGAGCAGCCGCAGCGCCCCCGCGTCAAAGGCGGCGGCGTCGAATTCCACCGGCGTCCCGTCGTCGAGCAGCACGCTCCCGCTGCGGGTTTCGGGGTCGTATGTGTAAGAGGTCGCCTGCATGAGCGCCACCCTAATGCCCCGGCCCCCGGGCATCGGCGGGCCAGGGCTCGGGAGCGCCCGTCTCCAGCCGGCGGGCCGTGTACCGGCCGACGCCCAGGGACAGCGCCGCCGCCAGATCGGCCGCGGTGTCCACGTCCTGGCGCACCGAATCCACACCGGCGAGCAGGATTTCCCGGGCGCCCGACACCGAATGGCGCCGCCGTGAGAGACCTCCGAATGCCGGGGCCAATTCCACACCCCCCACCGCCGAGAGCAGAGTCGTGCCGACACCGGCCGCATCCGTCAGAAATGCCCGGGGAAATCCGGCCGCGCAGGTGAGCACCCGTGCCAATTCGAGCGGGCGCAGTGCGGGCAGATCGGCGTTGAGCGCGGCCACCGCCGCGCCCGGACGGGCCCGGCGCACCGCCCGGGCGCCGTGCGCGAGTGCCGCGTTGAGCCCCGCCGCCGGGCTGTCCGGCACGATCCGCGCCCCGAGCGCGGCCAGCTCCGTCCCGGCCACGTGATCGTCCGTGACAACTGCCACATCCCGCACGGCGGGGCTGGCCAGCACCGCCGCCACCGTGTCCAGGGCGAAGGCGAGCGCGAGACGGGGCCGCAGCAGGTCGTCCGCCGCCGGGGCGAGTCGGCTCTTGGCCAGTACGAGGGGTTTCAGCGGGACCACCAGGGACCAGTGGGCCGGCGGGTCGGTGTCCGTGACGAGCTCTCCGTCCATGCGCATCGGGCCCCATTGTCGCCCGGACCCGCGAACAGGAGGAGGTCCGGTCCGGTGATCCGGGGCGTACCGTGTGCTCGACAGACCAGGGGCCCGGGGCCACACTTGTGCCCCGGCATCCGGGCAAAGGCCCGGATCGAAGAAGAAGGGTGTCCGAGTGTCCCGCCGCAGAATCGGCTTCTGGTACCGCCTGGCGGCGGTCATCGCAAAACCGCCGCTGGTGGTTCTGTTCAAGCGGGACTGGCGGGGAATGGAACACATTCCGGCCGACGGCGGATTCATCACCGTGGTCAATCACAACTCGTATCTCGACCCCCTTTCGTATGCGCACTTCCAGTACAACAGCGGACGGGTGCCGCGCTTTCTGGCCAAGGCCGCGCTCTTCCGCACCCCCTTCGTGGGGATGATGCTCCGGGGTACCCGGCAGATCCCCGTCTACCGCGAGACCACCGACGCCCTGGACGCCTATCGCGCCGCCGTCGGAGCCATCCAGCGGGGCGAATGCGTCGCCTTCTACCCGGAGGGCACCATCACCCGCGACCCCGATCTGTGGCCCATGGCGGGCAAGACCGGCGCCGCCCGGATCGCCCTCCAGACCCGGGTGCCCGTCGTCCCGGTCGCCCAGTGGGGCGCCAACCTGGTGATGCCGCCGTACGCCAAGGAGCGGAGAGTGCGGCTCTTCCCCCGCCGGACCCTGATCGTGCAGGCCGGACCGCCCGTCGATCTGAGCCGGTTCTACGATCAGGAGCCAACCCCCGAGGTGCTGCGCGAGGCGACCGAGGTCATCATGGCCGAGATCACCGCGCTGCTGGAGGACGTACGCCGCGAGAAGGCCCCGGCCGAGCCGTACGACCACCGCACCGCACGGGAAGAACAGCGGCGCAAGGCCGCAGGGGAAGGAACACAGTGACACACCGCGCCAAGGCGGCCGTCTTCGGAACCGGCTCATGGGGAACGGCCTTCGGCATGGTGCTCGCGGACGCGGGCTGCGAGGTGACCCTCTGGGGTCGCCGCGCCGAACTGGCGGAGGCCGTCAACACCACCCGCACCAACCCCGACTATCTCCCGGGGATCGAGCTGCCGCCCTCCCTGCGGGCCACCACCGACCCCGCCGAGGCGCTCGACGGCGCGGACTTCACCGTGCTCGCCGTCCCCTCGCAGACCCTGCGCGCCAATCTCGCCGCCTGGGCGCCGCTGCTCCCCCCGGAGACCGTGCTGGTCTCCCTGATGAAGGGCATCGAACTCGGCAGCGCCAAGCGGATGAGCGAGGTCGTCCAGGAGGTCGCGGGCGTGCCCGCCGAGCGGGTCGCCGTCGTCACCGGGCCCAACCTCGCCAAGGAGATCGCCCAGCGCCGGCCCGCCGCCGCCGTCGTCGCCTGCCGGGACGAGGCGGTCGCCCAGCGGCTCCAGTCCTTCTGCCACACCCCCTACTTCCGCCCCTACACCAACACCGATGTCATCGGCTGCGAACTGGGCGGCGCGGTCAAGAACGTCATCGGCCTCGCGGTGGGCATCGCGGACGGCATGGGCCTCGGCGACAACGCCAAGGGGTCCCTCATCACCCGCGGCCTCGCCGAGACCACCCGGCTCGGCCTCGCGATGGGCGCCGACCCGCTGACCTTCTCCGGCCTCGCCGGCCTCGGCGACCTCGTGGCGACCTGTTCGTCCCCGCTCTCCCGCAACCACACCTTCGGCACCAACCTCGGCCGGGGCATGACCCTCCAGGAGACCATCGCGGCCACCCGGCAGACCGCCGAGGGCGTCAAGTCCTGCGAGTCGGTGCTCGATCTGGCCCGCCGGCACGGCGTCGACATGCCCATCACGGAGACGGTCGTCGACATCGTCCACGAGGGCAAGCCGCCGGTGGTCGCGCTCAAGGAGCTGATGTCCCGCAGCGCCAAGCCCGAGCGCCGCTGACCCCCGGCCGCGCCGCCGCAGCTCCCCGGCCGCGCCCCCGGCGCCACCCGGCCCCCGGCGGCGGCGCCACCCGGCCCCCGGCGGCGGCGCCACCCGGCCCCCGGCGGCGGCGCCGGCCTTCCGCCACGGCGCCGCCGGACCGTGGACGGCACTGCTGGGACACGGCCGCTGCACGGTAGTCTCATGGCGATATGAGCACCGAGAACCTCCCCCAGAGCCCCGAGCCGTCGAGCCCCGGGCAGCCGCTCCGCAAGCCGCGTGTGGCCGTCGTCTTCGGCGGACGCAGCTCCGAACACGGGATCTCCACGGTCACCGCGGGAGCCGTGCTGCGGGCCATCGACCGCTCCCAGTACGACGTCCTGCCGATCGGCATCACGACGGACGGCCGCTGGGCGCTCACCGCCGACGCCCCGGACCGGATGACGATCGCCGACCGCCGCACCCCCAACGTCGAGCAGCTCGTCGAGTCCGCCGAGGGCAGTGTGGTGCTCTCCGTCGAGCCCGGCACCCGTGAGGTCGTCTACAGCGAGCCCGGCGCGGTGCCCAAGGCCCTCGGCGAGGTCGATGTCGTCTTCCCGGTGCTGCACGGACCCTATGGCGAGGACGGAACCCTCCAGGGACTGCTGGAGCTGGCCGGAGTGCCCTATGTCGGCTCCGGGGTGCTCGCCTCGGCCGTCGGCCAGGACAAGGAGTACATGAAGCGGGTCTTCACCTCCTTCGGCCTGCCCGTCGGTCCGTACGCGGTCATCCGCCCCCGCGAGTGGGAGCTGGACCCGTCCGCCGCCCGCAAGAAGATCATCGATTTCGCGGGCGACCACGGCTGGCCGCTGTTCGTGAAGCCCGCCCGCGCCGGCTCCTCCATCGGCATCACCAAGGTGGACGACCTCTCCGGCCTCGACGCCGCGATCGAGGAGGCCCAGCGCCACGACCCCAAGATCCTCGTCGAGGCGCTGCTGCGCGGCCGGGAGATCGAGTGCGGAGTGCTGGAGTTCGAGGACGGCCCGCGCGCCAGCGTCCCCGCCGAGATCCCGCCGGTGCGGTCCCACGAGTTCTACGACTTCGAGGCCAAGTACATCGACTCGGCGTCCGGGATCGTGCCCGCCCCCCTCACCGAGGAGCAGACCGCCGAGGTGCGCCGGCTCGCCGTCGCCGCCTTCGACGCCGCCTCCTGCGAGGGGCTCGTGCGCGCCGATTTCTTCCTCACGGAGAGCGGCGAGTTCGTCATCAACGAGATCAACACCATGCCCGGCTTCACCCCGATCTCCATGTACCCGCGGATGTGGCAGGAGACCGGAGTCGGCTACCCGGAGCTGGTGGACCTGCTGATCCGGGCCGCCCTGCGCCGCTCCACCGGACTGCGCTGAGGCGACGGCGCGCGCCGGGGCGGCGGGGCGCGGCGTCCGGCTTCACCGGCCGGGGGACACCGCGGCGCAGTACGATCGCGGCGTCGCCCCGGCCGAACGGAACGGGGAACGGCCGGGGATGTCACCGGCCCGGTGCGGACGGGGGCTACAGGTGGACGACCGGGCAGGTGAGAGTGCGGGTGATGCCCTCCACCTGCTGCACTTTGGCCACCACCAGCCGGCCCAGGGCGTCGACCGTATCGGCCTGGGCACGCACAATGACGTCATAAGGGCCGGTCACGTCCTCGGCCTGGATCACTCCCGGAATCTTTCCGATGGTCTCGGCGACGGTCGACGCCTTGCCCACCTCGGTCTGAATCAGGATGTACGCCTGTACCACGGAACCTCCAGGGCGGCCCGGGGATCGACTCCCCTACCGTCGGTGGGGAGAGCCCGGGGGGAGAGAAAGGGACGCCACGGTATCGCGTCGCCGCGCGCCACGGGGAGACCCGCGCGCCGGGCGGCGCCGGTGTGTGGTCCGAGGGTGTGCGCCGGGTGGCACCCCGGCGGGCGGATTCCGGCCGGGCACCGTCCTGGCGTGCGGTTCTTCGCCGGATTCCGGTCCGGCAGGCGGTTTCCGGCCGGGCTCCGGTCCGGCGTGCGGTTCTTCGCCGGGCGGTGGCCCGGTGGGCGGTTCTTCGCCGGACTCCGGTCCGGTGGGCGGTTCCCGGCCGGGCGGCGGCCCGGCGGGACGACGGAGAGGTGAGACTCGGGTGAAGGGCACTGTGGGCGAGTTGGGGGAGTTCGGGCTCATCAGAGAGCTGACCTCCCGTCTCACCTCCACCCCCGCGGTCCGGATCGGACCCGGCGACGACGCCGCGGTCGTGTCCGCGCCCGACCGCAGGGTCGTGGCGAGCACGGACATCCTCCTGGAGGGCCGGCACTTCCGGCGCGACTGGTCCACGGCGTACGACGTCGGCCGCAAGGCCGCCGCCCAGAACCTCGCCGACATCGCGGCCATGGGCGCCGTCCCCACCGCGCTCCTCCTCGGCCTCGTCGTCCCCGCCGAACTCCCCGTCACCTGGGCCACCGAACTCATGGACGGCATCCGCGACGAGTGCCAGGTCGCCGGCGCGGCCGTGGTCGGCGGCGATGTGGTGCGCGGCGAACTGATCACCCTCGCCATCACCGCCCTCGGCGATCTGCGCAACCACGACCCCGTCACCCGGGACGGCGCACAGCCCGGCGATGTCGTCGCCTACACCGGCTGGCTCGGCTGGTCCGCCGCCGGGCACGCCGTGCTCTCCCGGGGATTCCGCTCCCCGCGCGCCTTCGTCGAGGCCCACCGCCGCCCCGAGCCGCCCTACCACGCGGGCCCCGCGGCGGCCGGGCTCGGCGCCACCGCCATGTGCGACATCAGCGACGGACTCATCGCCGATCTCGGCCATATCGCCGAGGCCAGCAAGGTCCGGATCGATCTGCGCTCGGGAACCATCGACATTCCCAGCCAGATGTACGACATCGGCCAGGCCGTCGGCGTCGACCCGCTCCAGTGGGTGCTGACCGGGGGAGAGGACCACGCCATCGTCGCCACCTTCCCCCGCGACGCCAAACTGCCCGCCCGCTGGAAGGTCATCGGAGAGGTGCTCCACCCCTCCGCGCTGCCCCAGGTCACTGTCGACGGCGCGCCCTGGCACAGCAAGGGCGGCTGGGACCACTTCGGCCCCTCGGAGGGATGATCGTGAAACTGCCTCTCGTACTCACCGTCGCCGGATCGGACTCCGGCGGCGGCGCCGGAGTCCAGGCCGACCTCAAGACCATGCTCGCGCTCGGTACGCACGGCATGAGCGTGATCGCCGCCGTCACCGCGCAGAACTCCCTCGGCGTCCAGGGCTACTGGGAACTGCCCGAGGAAGCGGTGCGCGCCCAGTACCGCAGCGTCGTGGACGACATCGGCGTCCAGGCCGTGAAGACGGGGATGCTGGCGTCGGCCCCCCTCGTGGAGACCGTCGCGGAACTGCTCGCGGACACCGACGCGCCCGTCGTGGTCGACCCCGTGGGCGTCTCCAAGCACGGCGACTCGCTGCTGGCCGCCTCCGCACTCGCCTCCGTACGCCGGAAACTGCTGCCGACCGCGACCCTCGCCACCCCCAACCTGGACGAGGTGACCCAGCTCACCGGGGTGGAGGTCACCGACGAGGCAGGGCTGCGCCGCGCCGCCGGCGCCATGCTCGACCTGGGGCCGCGCTGGGTGCTGATCAAGGGCGGGCATCTGCCGGGCGACGCGGTGGACCTGCTCAGCGACGGCACCGACGAGCACTGGCTGCGGGCCCCGCGCCACGACAACCGGCACACCCACGGCACGGGCTGCACCCTCGCCTCGGCGGTCGCCGCCGGGCTCGCGAAGGGGCTCACGGTGCCCGCGGCCGTCACCGCCGCGAAGGAGTACGTGACCGGGGCGATAGCCGCCGGTTTCGCCCTGGGCCGGGGGATCGGGCCGGTCGACCACGGCTGGCGCTTCCGTCAGCCCCTGACCTGACCTGACCGGCCGTCCCGGTCTCCGGGTACGGCAGAAAGCCGGTCCACCGAGGTGGACCGGCTTTCAAGGCAACCGCAGGGGCTGCGCTACGACGAGAACATCCCCACTCGCGTGGGGATCTTCACCTTTAGCGCGAGACCTTGCCGGCCTTGATGCACGAGGTGCAGACGTTGAGCCGCTTCGGCGTCCGACCGACCACTGCACGCACACGCTGGATGTTCGGGTTCCAGCGACGAGACGTACGGCGGTGCGAGTGCGAAATGTTGTTGCCGAAGCCCGGCCCCTTGCCGCAGACGTCGCAGTTGGCAGCCACGGGTCACTCCAAAGACTTCAGATGCACTTACAGTGAATTCCGGCGTGCCGGAAATCAGAAGCTGATTCGTTGGCCTGCCGGGGGAATGGCCCGATTCTCATCGGGCAACCGGAGCAGCATACAACGACTGCATCCGCAGTACGAAACTACCATGGTTGCCGCCGCCCCCTCCCCGCTCCCCGCCCCGAGGACGGGGTCTACCCTGCGGTGCGACCCGCCGCCCACGGCCCCGATCCGGCCGAACCCGCCCGCCCGGCTGCTCAAGGAGGACCACCAGGTGCCGCAGAATCTCGACGCCGCAGCGGTACGGATCTGGTGCGCGCGCGCACTGGACGCGCTGGGCCGGGAGCGCGAGGAGATCGACGCGATCAATGTCTATCCCATCGCGGACGGTGACACCGGGACCAATCTCTATCTGACCGTCGAGTCCGCCGCCCAGGCCGTGGAGGCCGTCTTCGCCGCCCATGAGACCGGGAGCACCCGGCCCGCCACAGCCGACGCGGTGCGGGCCATGGCACACGGCGCGCTCATCGGGGCGCGCGGGAACTCCGGGACGATCCTCGCGCAACTGCTGCGCGGGATGGCCGAGCGGATCGGCGCGGGCGACCACCTCGCCGGGGCGCTGCGGCGGGCCGCCGCGCTCGCCAGGGAGGCGGTGGCGCACCCGGTGGAGGGCACCATCCTGACCGTGGCCTCCGCCGCGGCGGACGCGGCCGGGCGGGCCGGCGACCCCGGGAGCGGCGCCGCCGCGGCCCGGGCCGCCTACGACGGCGCCCGGATCGCGCTGGACGCCACCCCCGGCCAGCTCGCCGTCCTCGGGCGCGCGGGCGTCGTGGACGCCGGCGGGCGGGGGCTGCTGGCCGTGCTCGGGGCGCTGGTCGAGGCGGTCTCGGGGGAGGCGCCCGCGCGGGTCCCCGCACCCGCCGTCCGGGTCCCCGGCGCCGTCGGGCGGGAGTGCGCCGGCGCCGAGGGGCCCGCCTTCGAGGTGATCTACCTCCTGGAGGCGACGGACGAGGCCGTGGCCGTGCTGAGGTCCCGGCTGGACGCGCTGGGGGAGTCGCTGGTCGTCGTCGGCGGGGACGGGCTGTGGAACGTGCACGTCCATGCCGACGACGCCGGGGCGGCCGTCGAGGCGGGGGTGGAGGCGGGGCGGCCCCACCGCATCCGCGTCACGCACTTCGCCGGGGCGCACCCCGCCGAGCCCCTTCCGGCGCCCGTGCAGCGCGCGGTCGTCGTGGTCGTCCCGGGGGAGGGGCTCGCCGAGGTCTGCGCGGAGGCCGGCGCGACCACGGTCCTCGCCCGGCCCGGGGAGCCGCCCGCCAGCGGGGAGCTCGTCGACGCGATCCGGCGCGCGCACGCCCGGGAGGTGGTGCTGCTGCCGAACTCCGCCGAGCTGCGGCACACCGCCGCAGCTGCGGCCGAGCAGGCCCGGACGGAGGGGATGCGGGTCGCCCTCATCCCCACCCGGGCCGCCGTCCAGGGCATCGCGGCGCTGGCGGTGCACGAGCCGGAGCGCCGCTTCGACGAGGACGTGGTGGCGATGACGGCGGCGGCGGGGGCGACGCGGTACGCGGAGCTGGTGGTGGCGGAGCGGCAGTCGTGGACGTCGGCGGGGGTGTGCCAGGCGGGGGATGTGCTCGGTCTGATGGACGGGGATGTCGCGGTCATCGGGACGGACCTCGCCGCGACGGCGACGGCGGTGCTGGACCGGATGCTGGCGGCCGGGGGTGAGCTGGTCACCCTGGTCCTCGGCGACACCCTCCCGGACGCCGCCGGCTTCCCCGCCCGCCTCGAACACCACGTCCGCGACAGGTACCTGGCCGTGGACACCCTCGTCTACCGGGGCGGCCGGGGGGCGGCGCTGCTGCTGATCGGAGTGGAGTAGGGGGTGGGGTGCCCTGGGGCGCGGGGGGCTCCCGTGGCGCGGGCCGGGGTCCGGTGCGGGGGCCTGTGGCGCGTGGGCTCTCGTGGTGCGGGCCCGGGGGCGCTCCGGGTGGTACCGGGGCTCATGATTTACGGCGCTTTCCAGCCCTTGTCCAGCGCGGCCCCAAAGCGCCACACATCACGTTCCACGCCCCGGCACCCCCCTGCGCGTCCCCGCTCTCCCCACTCCCCGGCCCGTCGGGGCAAAATCAGCCTCGCCGGCGTTTGAGGCGCGGGGGTTCGGGGGCAGGCCCCCGACGAGGGCCCGCGCCTCGCGGTCGCACAGCCATGACCAGCGGAATCTCACAGATCACGACGGTTGTCAGTGGAGTGGTGTGCAATGGTTCGCGTGCCCGTGCTCGATGAACCCCTGAAAGACCCGCTGAAGACGACCCTCGGCCCCGCCACCGCCAAGGTCCTCGCCGAGCAGCTCGATCTCCACACCGTCGGCGACCTCCTCCACCACTACCCCCGGCGGTACGAGGAGCGGGGTCAGCTCACCCGGCTCTCCGAGCTGCCGCTCGACGAGGATGTGACGGTGGTGGCGCAGGTCGCCGACGCCCGGGTGCACACCTTCAACGGCGGGCGGGGCAAGCGCCTGGAGATCACCATCACCGACGGCACCGGCCGCCTCCAGCTGGTCTTCTTCGGCCGGGGTGTCCACAAGCCGCAGAAGGATCTGCTGCCGGGCAGCCGGGCGATGTTCGCCGGCCGGGTGTCGGTGTTCAACCGCAAGCTCCAGCTCGCCCACCCGTCGTACGCCGGACTCGGCGGCGAGGACGACACGGTGGAGGTCGGCTCCTGGGCCGGCGCCCTCATCCCCATCTACCCCGCGTGCAAGGGCATGGAGTCCTGGAAGATCGCCAAGGCGGTCGACGCGGTGCTGCCCCGGGCGCCGGAGGCCGTCGACCCGCTGCCGCCGGCGCTGCGGGACGGCCGGGGCCTCGTCCCGCTGCCCGAGGCGCTGCTCAAGGTCCACCGCCCGCACACCAGGGCCGACATCGAGGACGCCAGGGCACGCCTGAAGTGGGACGAGGCCTTCGTTCTCCAGGTCGCGCTGGCCCGGCGGCGGTTCGCCGAGACCCAGCTGCCCGCCGTCGCCCGCCGCCCCGTCCCCGGCCGTGTCCTCGACGCCTTCGACGCCCGGCTTCCTTTCACTCTGACCGAGGGCCAGCGGAAGGTCACCGGGGAGATCCTCGCCGACCTCGCCACCGAACACCCCATGCACCGGCTGCTCCAGGGCGAGGTCGGCTCCGGCAAGACCCTGGTCGCCCTCCGCGCCATGCTCACCGTGGTGGACGCCGGCGGCCAGGCGGCGATGCTCGCGCCCACCGAGGTCCTCGCCCAGCAGCACCACCGCTCCATCGTGGAGATGATGGGCGATCTGGCCGAGGGCGGCACCCTCGGGGGCGCGGAGCACGCCACCAAGGTGGTGCTGCTCACCGGGTCGATGGGGGCCGCCGCGCGGCGCGTGGCCCTGCTCGACCTGGTCACCGGCGAGGCGGGCATCGTGATCGGCACCCATGCCCTGATCGAGGACAAGGTGCGGTTCCACGATCTGGGCCTGGTCGTCGTCGACGAACAGCACCGCTTCGGCGTGGAGCAGCGCGACGCCCTGCGCTCCAAGGGCAAGCAGCCCCCGCACCTCCTGGTGATGACCGCCACCCCCATCCCGAGGACGGTCGCGATGACCGTCTTCGGCGATCTGGAGACCTCGGTCCTGGACCAGCTCCCGGCGGGGCGCTCCCCGATCGCCAGCCATGTGGTGCCCGCCCAGGACAAGCCGCACTTCCTGGCGCGCGCCTGGGAGCGGGTCCGTGAGGAGGTGGACAAGGGCCACCAGGCCTATGTGGTCTGCCCCCGCATCGGGGACGACGAGGACGAGAAGCCGAAGAAGACCGACGACGGCTCGGGGAAGCGCCCCCCGCTCGCCGTGCTCGACGTCGCCGGGGAGCTGACCCGGGGACCCCTCGCCGGGCTGCGCGTCGAGGTGCTCCACGGCCGGATGCACCCCGACGACAAGGACGCGGTGATGCGCCGCTTCGCCGCGGGCGAGGTGGATGTCCTGGTCGCCACCACCGTCATCGAGGTCGGGGTCAATGTGCCCAACGCCACCGCGATGGTGATCATGGACGCCGACCGCTTCGGCGTCTCGCAGCTGCACCAGCTCCGCGGCCGGGTGGGCCGGGGCTCGGCCCCCGGGCTCTGTCTGCTGGTCACGGAGATGCCGGAGGCGTCCCCCGCCCGGGCCCGCCTCGGCGCGGTCGCCGCCACGCTCGACGGCTTCGAGCTGTCCCGGATCGACCTGGAGCAGCGGCGCGAGGGCGATGTGCTCGGCCAGGCCCAGTCCGGTGTCCGCTCCTCCCTGCGGATGCTCGCCGTCATCGAGGACGAGGAGATCATCGCCGCCGCCCGCGAGGAGGCCGCCCGGGTCGTCCGCGAGGACCCCGCCCTGGAGCGCTCGCCCGGGCTGCGCCTCGCGCTCGACGCCCTGCTGGACCGCGAGCGGGAGCAGTATCTCGACAAGGGATGAGGGGGATCGCGCTCCGCCGGGGCCGGGAATCCCCGGCGAGCCCGCCCCGGGGCGAGCTGAGAGACTGATCCGCGAGGGCCCGGCGCCGATCCACCGGACCCGACCGCCCCTCTCACCCCAGAAGGACCGAGATGACCCGCGTGATCGCCGGTGCGGCCGGCGGACGCCGCCTCGCCGTCCCGCCCGGCACCGGCACCCGCCCCACGTCCGACCGCGCTCGCGAGGGCCTCTTCTCCAGCTGGGAGGCGCTGCTCGGCACGCTCGACGGCGTCCGGGTCGCCGATCTCTACGCGGGCTCCGGAGCGGTCGGCCTGGAGGCGCTCTCCCGGGGCGCCTCCCACGCCCTGCTCGTGGAGGCGGACGCCCGCGCCGCCCGCACCGTCCGGGAGAACGTCCGCGCGCTCGGTCTGCCCGGCGCCGAGGTCCGTACCGGCAGGGCCGAACAGATCGTGGCGGGACCGGCCCCCGCCGACCCCTTCGACGTGGTCTTCCTCGATCCGCCGTACGCCGTCACGGACGATGATCTTCGGGAGATCCTGCTCACACTCCGCACCCAGGGCTGGCTCACGGGCGATGCGCTGGCCACCGTGGAACGCAGCACCAGAGGCGGCACCTTCAGCTGGCCACCGGGTTTCGAGCCACTGCGCTCCCGTCGCTACGGCGAGGGAACGTTTTGGTACGGTCGCGCCGCCTCTGTCTGCGACGAGGCATCTATGTGCGAAGACGCCCCATGAACGGGCCGGAGAGCGAGGGACTTCCAGTGCGCCGCGCAGTCTGTCCGGGGTCGTTCGACCCCATCACCAACGGACATCTCGACATCATCGCCCGCGCCTCCAAGCTGTACGACGTCGTCCACGTCGCGGTGATGATCAACCAGTCGAAGAAGGGCCTGTTCACCGTCGACGAGCGGATGGACCTGATCCGCCGGGTGACCGCCGAGTACGAGAACGTGACCGTCGAGTCCCACCACGGGCTGCTGGTCGACTTCTGCAAGGAGCGGGACATCCCCGCCATCGTCAAGGGCCTGCGGGCGGTCAGCGACTTCGACTACGAACTCCAGATGGCCCAGATGAACAACGGCCTCTCGGGCGTGGAGACCCTCTTCGTCCCCACCAACCCCACCTACAGCTTCCTCTCCTCCAGTCTGGTCAAGGAGGTCGCCGCCTGGGGCGGGGACGTCTCCCATCTGCTCCCGCCGGCCGTCCACGAGGCGCTCATCGACCGGCTCACCGACAAATGACCCGCTGACCTCGGGGGACACCGGACGCCGGCGGCTGATGGCCCGTCAAACGGTGTCGGAGGGCGGCTCACTCGCCGTACAGTCTTCCCGTCCGTCCCCTGACGCGGCGGACGCGGCGCAGAGGCATCAGGCAGGAGTGGCGGACCACGGTGGACGTGCAGAAGAAGCTCGATGAGATCGTCCAGGCGATCGGGAGCGCCCGCTCCATGCCCATGTCGGCGTCCTGCGTGGTCAACCGCGCCGATCTGCTCGCCGGCCTCGAAGAGGTGCGCGCGGCGCTCCCCGGGTCGCTCGCGCAGGCCCAGGAGCTGATCGGGGACCGGGAGCAGCTGGTCGCCCGGGCCCGCCACGAGGCCGAGCGGATCATCGAGAGCGCCCACGCCGAGCGCGGCTCGCTGATCTCCAGCACCCAGGTCGCCCGGCAGTCCCAGGACGAGGCCGACCGCATCCTCTCCGACGCCCGGCGCGAGGCCGAGGAGATCAGGGCCGAGGCGGACGACTACGTCGACTCCAAGCTCGCCAACTTCGAGGTCGTCCTCACCAAGACCATCGGCTCGGTCGACCGGGGCCGGGAGAAGCTGCTCGGCCGGGGCCCGGGGCTCACCCCGGACGGCTACCCCGACCCGGACGCCCCCGAGTACAGCGCCGACCCGCAGACCCTGATCCACCGCGCCGACGAGTACGTGGACGCCAAGCTCGGCGCGTTCGAGGCGGTGCTCTCCAAGACCCTGGAGGCGGTCGGCCGGGGCCGGCAGAAGCTCCAGGGGCGGACCACCGGTGACGCCCTGGGCGAGCACATGGCGGCCCAGGACGCGGCGGGCAGCACCCGGCGCCACTCCAGTGACGCGGAGTATCTGGCCGGTCTCGCCGAGCTGGCCGACCCGGAGCCGCGCCAGTCCCGCGTACCCCACCCGCCCCAGCCGGCCCCGCCGCTGCGGCTCCCGGAGCAGGCCCCGCCGCCGCTGCCCGTCCATGAGCCGCACGCCCAGCCCCACGCCCAGCCGCTGCCGGCCGCGCAGCCGCACATCCCGGCCCAGCACGACCCCTTCGCCGACTACCAGCCACAGCAGGCGTACGCGCAGTACCCGCAGGACCCGCCGCAGGACCCCTACGCCGCCTACCAGCAGCAGGAGTACGGCGGGCAGTACGCGCAGCCCGATCCCTACGCCCCGTACCCGGACGCCTCCGGGCAGAGCGGCGGGCCGCAGCAGCCCGGCCCGCAGGGGGCGGCGGCGCTGGACGAGACCAGCCTCTTCGACACCAGCATGATCGACCTCGACCAGCTCCGCCGCTATGAGCAGGGCCACTGAGGCCATGAGCCGGGAGGCCGGTCCGGGGGCGGTCCGGGGCCGGATTGGGTCTATCGCCCGCCGTCCAGTATCCTGGCTCTTCGGTCGCCCGTAGTGACGCGATCCAGGCTGTCCGCCTCCCCCGCAGTGCGGGGACGGCAGCCCCTCTCCCCCCGGCAGCACGATCCGAAAGCAGGAAGAGCCCTGAACGCCCGCCTCGACCACCGAAACCCCCTCGTGTTCGACACGCACGAGCTGGGCCGGCGTCCCGGCGCGCTCCAGCGGCTGTCCCGCACGGTCCCGGCACCCGGTTCGCCGGCCGCCTTCGGGATCGAGGACGTCATCGTCGTGCCGGACGGCGAGAGTGTCGAGCTGGACCTCCGCCTGGAGTCGGTCATGGAAGGGGTGCTTGTCACAGGCACCGCCCGTGCGTCGGCCGAGGGGGAGTGCGTAAGGTGTCTGGAGCCGCTGCGCCTCGATGTCGTGGCGGACTTCCAGGAGATGTTCACGTACCCCGACGCCGACGACCGGGGCCGCGGCCGAGCCGCGGAGCCCGGCGACGACGCCGAGGACGAGGACATCCTCCCTCTCGAGGACGGCATGTTCGACCTCGAACCAGTGCTGCGTGATGCGGTGGTGCTCGCACTGCCGATGCAGCCGGTGTGCCGGGAGGACTGTGCCGGACTCTGCGCTCAGTGCGGAATCAGGCTGGACGACGACCCGGACCACCACCATGATGCCGTCGACATCCGTTGGGCGGCATTGCAAGGACTCGCCGAAACCGTCAAGGACGGCGAGAAGGACAACATGGGCGGCGCCGAAGCGGGCGTCGACGAGAAGCAGGAGAAGTAGCCGTGGCTGTTCCGAAGCGGAAGATGTCGCGCAGCAACACGCGCCACCGCCGGTCGCAGTGGAAGGCTGCGGTCCCCACCCTGGTTTCGTGCGAGCGTTGCCAGGAGCCCAAGCTGCAGCACATCGCGTGCCCTAGCTGTGGCACCTACAACAAGCGCCAGGTCCTCGCGGTCTGAGCGGCTGGTGAGAGGCCCGATGTCTGAGCTGTCCAATGCCAAGAAGCAGGAAGACGCCGGCAAAACAGTCAACGCAGCCTCGTCCCACACGCTTCTGGAAGGGCGGCTCGGGTATCAGCTCGAGGCCGCCCTTCTGGTGCGTGCGCTGACCCACCGTTCCTACGCGTACGAGAACGGCGGCCTGCCCACCAACGAGCGCCTGGAGTTCCTCGGGGACTCCGTGCTCGGACTGGTGGTCACCGACACCCTCTACCGCACCCACCCCGATCTGCCGGAAGGCCAGCTGGCCAAATTGCGGGCCGCGGTGGTCAACTCGCGTGCGCTGGCCGAGGTCGGCCGCGGGCTGGAACTGGGCCTCTTCATCCGGCTCGGCCGGGGCGAAGAGGGCACGGGCGGCCGGGACAAGGCGTCCATCCTCGCCGACACCCTGGAAGCGGTGATCGGCGCGGTCTATCTCGACCAGGGTCTCGAAGCGGCGTCGGAGCTGGTGCACCGCCTCTTCGATCCACTGATCGAGAAATCGTCGAACCTCGGTGCGGGCCTGGACTGGAAGACCAGCCTCCAGGAACTCACCGCGGCCGAGGGACTCGGGGTCCCGGAGTATCTCGTCACGGAGACGGGTCCGGACCACGAGAAGACCTTCACCGCTGCCGCCCGCGTCGGTGGTGTCTCGTACGGCACCGGCACCGGCCGCAGCAAGAAGGAAGCGGAACAGCAGGCGGCGGAGTCCGCGTGGCGGGAGATCCGTGCCGCCGCGGACCGGCGCGCCGAGGCCGAGAGGGCAGGGGCGGCGGCAGAAGCCGAAGCCGCGAACGTGGCGGAAGCCGCGGCCCGGGCCGAGGTCTCGGAGCAGGACCCGGCGGAGCCGGCCCCCGTGGCCGGCCCCGGCGGCAACGGCACCGGTT
Source organism: Streptomyces sp. NPDC001985 (assembly GCF_040296845.1). Taxonomy (NCBI): domain Bacteria; kingdom Bacillati; phylum Actinomycetota; class Actinomycetes; order Kitasatosporales; family Streptomycetaceae; genus Streptomyces; species Streptomyces sp. NPDC001985. The sequence goes on along the minus strand of NZ_JBEOYB010000010.1, from coordinate 100,407 downwards.
CCGTGTCCGCCTCCCCGGAGGTGCCCGCCGGCACCCCCGCGGACGCCGGACCCCAGGAGCAGGCGGACCGGGCCACGGCCTGATCCGTCACCCGCACCACCGGCCCCGCGCCACCGGACCCGTCCGGAGGCGCGGGGCCACCGCTCTTCCCACCCGCCCCACCCCCGGTGACCGGCGGAATCTCGTCCTCCGCCCGCTGTCCGATGAAGGGTCCACGACCCGGGAGCGGTACGCTGCGGGCGTTACCGTGAGCATTTCCGGAGGAGCCCCGTGCCCGAGCTGCCCGAGGTCGAGGTCGTACGCCGAGGACTCCAGCGCTGGGTCAGCGGACGGACGATCGCCGAGGTGCAGGTGCTGCATCCGCGGGCCGTCCGCCGCCATCTCGCCGGGGCCGACGACTTCGCGGCCCGGCTCAAGGGACACAGCGTCGGCATCGCCCGGCGCCGCGGCAAGTATCTGTGGCTGCCGCTCGCCGACACCGACTCCTCCGTCCTCGGCCACCTGGGCATGAGCGGACAGCTGCTCGTGCAGCCCGAGGACGCCGGCGACGAGAAGCATCTGCGGATCAGGGTCAGCTTCGACGACACCCTCGGCACCGAACTGCGCTTCGTCGACCAGCGGACCTTCGGCGGGCTCTCCCTCCACGACAACACCCCCGACGGGCTGCCCGATGTCATCGCGCACATCGCCCGCGACCCCCTCGACCCCGCCTTCGACGACGACGCCTTCCACACGGCGCTGCGGCTGAAGCGCACCACGGTGAAACGGGCGCTCCTCGACCAGTCCCTGATCAGCGGCGTGGGCAATATCTACGCGGACGAGGCGCTCTGGCGTGCCCGGCTCCACTACGAGCGCCCCACGGCGGGCATCTCCCGGGCCCGGTCGGCCGAGCTGCTCGGTCATGTACGGGAGGTGATGCGCGCGGCCCTGGCGGTCGGCGGCACCAGCTTCGACAGCCTGTACGTCAATGTGAACGGCGAATCGGGGTACTTCGACCGCTCGCTGGACGCCTACGGCCGGGAGGACGAGCCCTGCCGCCGCTGCGGCACCCCGATGCGCAGACGTCCCTGGATGAACCGTTCCAGCTACTTCTGCCCGCGCTGTCAGCGTCCCGCCAGGCCCGCGCGCGCCCGGTGACGGCAAGGGTCCGGTGACGGCGGGGTGACGGCAAGGGTCCGGTGACGGCGGGGTGACGGCAAGGGGCCGGTGACCGTGCCCGGCCGGGCCGCGCGGGGCACCGGCCGTCAGAAGCCGAAGTTCTGGGTCCACCACGGGCCGCCGTCGCCCATGTGGACACCGACCCCCAGGGTCTTGTAGTCGCAGTTGAGAATGTTGGCGCGGTGGCCCTCGCTGTTCATCCAGGAGTTCATCACCGCACCCGCGTCCGCCTGGCCGCGGGCTATGTTCTCGCCGCCGAGATTCGCCACGCCCGCCTGCTCGGCCCGGTCCCAGGGGGTGTCCCCGTCGGGGTCGGTGTGCGAGAAGAAGCCGCGCGCCGCCATGTCACCGCTGAAGTCGCCCGCCAGCCGGGCCAGCGAGGCGTCGAACCGGACCGGGGCACAGCCGACCTTCGCGCGCTCCTCGTTCACGAGTGCGAGCACTTCGGCCTCGACACCCGACTCGGACGGGGTGGAGGGCGGCGCGGGCGCGGACGACGGCGGGGGAGCGGGGGTTCTGGTGGCGGGGGTGGTCCGCTCGGCGGAGCGGTCGGGGGTGCGCTCCCGCTCGCGGACCGGGGGCTTGGCGGCAGCGGACGGACGCGTCCTCGGCGCGGTCGTCTCCCGCGCGGGGGCCTTGCTCCGCTCCGACGGCTTCGCCGACGGCTCGGCCGGCGGCTTCGGAACGGGAGAGGTGGAGGGCGCGTGGGCGGGAGCGGCGCCGGAGCTGCTCCGGGAGGGCTCTCCGCTCTGCTCGCCCTGGGTCTGGAGCGTGGCCGACCCCTCGCTCCGGAGCGCCCCGCTGGGAGTGCTGCCCGAGCCGGAGGTGAAGGTGGAGCCGCCGGGAATCAGCCCGGACGCGACGGCGACGGCCCCCACCGCCATCGCGGCGGAGGCGCCGAGCAGTCCCGTGCGTACGGGCCTGCCCGCACGCTGAGTGGAGCGTCGATGGCGTCCCATGGAACTGTGCCTTCCTCGTACTCAACGGCTGAGACGATCCGCCCGCGCACCGCCGGGCGCCGTTCGCACGGCCGGGTCGCACGCCGGTCGCGCACCGGTTCCGCGGTGGCGGAACGGATCGATCCGGTTCACCCGAACGGGTGACCTTCATTGCGACGGGACTGTACGCCATGACGCCTGGGCCGTAAGCGGCTCATGAGCAAATCACTCGCCGCCCGTGCGGATACCGTGCAGTCATGAACGACAAGGCACGACTGACCGCCTGGGTACGCGGTCGAGTACAGGGAGTGGGATTTCGCTGGTTCACCAGGGCAAATGCACTGGAGATCGGCGGGCTCACCGGATTCGCCCTCAACCTGGACGACGGCAGGGTGCAGATTGTGGCGGAGGGGTCACGTGAGAATTGCCACCGGCTGCTGGAGTGGCTGCGTTCGGACGACACACCCGGCCGTGTGGACGGTGTGACTGAGATATGGGACACGCCCAGAGGCGGCTATGACGGCTTCGCCATCCGCTGAGCAACGCACCCGGTCCCGGGGCTCCGGGGGCGCCCGGCGCGGCTCGTCCCGGCACCCGCCGAACGCATAAACGAGCAGGTGGTTGCCGATGGGGGCGGTCCGTGCCAGGATGCGGCGACCAGGGGGAAACACCCGCCCCCGGAGCCCCGGGGCAGAGCCCTCCGGCGCCGTCGCGGCAGCCGTGAGCACCCGGGTCGCCCCCTCCGCACGGGGCGTGATCGTGTTGACCGTCAAACTTTTTGGTGAGACTCTGGAATCCCCGCGCACCTTAGCTGTTTGGCAGTAAGAACCGCAGCGATTCAGCAGTACCACAGCACTGTCGAGCACCGCGGGTGCGAATCCCTCACGACCCACACCGCATCGGTCGGTCACTCAGTGTGGAGGACCATCCATCATGGCAAAGGCGCTTCTCGGTTACGTCGGCGGTTCTGACCCGCGACTCCTCGCCGAGATGCGACGGCTTCAGCAGCGCGTCCAGGACCTCGAATCCGAACTCGTACGGATTCAGTCCGAGAATGACGCGCTCAGCGCCGCCGTCGCTCAGCACCCCGGAGAGTCGCTGCTTGACGGCATCGACATCGACGTACCGCAGGCGGAGCCCGCGCTCACCTGAGCCCGGAGGTCCGCTGGATTCATCGCGCAAGATATGCAAGGGACGCCTCGGCGTCCCTTCTTTCTTTCCCCCCGTGCCATCCTGTCCCTCCCCTCACCGTCTGATGTGCCCCTCGCCTTCATGGGTGAAACCGCCGGCTGAAGGTAGAGTCCGGCTGCGTGCACCTCAAGGCCATGACCCTGCGCGGTTTCAAATCCTTCGCCTCCGCCACGACACTGCGGTTCGAACCCGGTATCACCTGTGTGGTGGGCCCCAACGGCTCCGGAAAGTCCAATGTGGTGGACGCGCTCTCCTGGGTCATGGGCGAACAGGGCGCCAAGTCGCTGCGCGGCGGAAAGATGGAGGACGTCATCTTCGCCGGGACGACCGGGCGGCAGCCGCTCGGCCGGGCCGAGGTCTCCCTGACCATCGACAACTCCGACGGCGCGCTCCCCATCGACTATGCCGAGGTCACCATTACGCGGATCATGTTCCGCAATGGCGGCAGCGAATACCAGATCAATGGCGACACCTGCCGGCTCCTCGATATCCAGGAACTCCTCTCCGACTCCGGCATCGGCCGGGAAATGCATGTCATCGTCGGACAGGGACGTCTCGACTCGGTGCTCCACGCCGATCCCCTGGGGCGCCGCGCCTTCATCGAGGAGGCCGCCGGAGTGCTCAAGCACCGCAAGCGCAAGGAGAAGGCGCTGCGGAAACTCGACGCGATGCGCGCCAATCTCGCCCGTGTCCAGGACCTCACCGACGAACTGCGCCGACAGCTCAAACCGCTGGGACGGCAGGCGGCCGTCGCCCGCCGGGCCGCCGTCATCCAGGCCGATCTGCGCGACGCCCGGCTGCGCCTCCTCGCCGACGACCTCGTCACCCTGAGGGCCGCCCTCGCGGCGGAGCTGGCCGACGAGGCCGCGCTCAGGGAGCGCAGGGAGAGCGCGGCGGCCCGGCTGGCGGCGGCACTCGCCCGGGAGGCCGCCCTGGAGGAGGAGACGCGGCGGTTCGCCCCCCGGCTCCAGCGCGCCCAGCAGAGCTGGTACGAACTCTCCCAGCAGGCCGAACGGGTGCGCGGCACCGTCTCCCTCGCCGACGCCCGGGTGAAGAGCGCGACCGCGCGGCCGCCGGAGGAGCGGCGCGGCCGGGAGCCCGAGGACATGGAGCGGGAGGCCGCCCGCGTCCGTGAGCAGGAGGCCGAGCTGGCGGCGGCGGTGGAGGCGGCCCAGCGGGCGCTGGAGGACACCGTCGCCCACCGCGCCGGGCTGGAACGGGGACTGGCCGACGAGGAGCGCCGGCTCAGGGACGCCGCCCGCGCCATCGCCGACCGGCGCGAGGGCCTCGCCCGGCTGGGCGGCCAGGTCACCGCGGCCCGGGGCCGGGCCGCCTCCGCCCAGGCCGAGATCGACCGGCTCGCCGCCGCCCACGAGGAGGCCCGTGAACGGGCCGTCACCGCCGGCGGGGCGTACGAGCGGCTGAGGGCCGAGGTGGCGGGGCTGGACGCGGGCGACAGCGAACTGGCCGAGCGCCACGACGCCGCCCGGCGCGCCCTGGCCGGCGCCGAGTCCGCGCTGAACGCCGCCCGCGAGGCGCTCACCACCACCGAGCGCGAGCACGCCGCCCTCACCGCCCGCCGCGAGGCCCTCGCCCTCGGGCTGCGCCGCAAGGACGGCACCGGCGCGCTGCTGGCCGCCGCCGACCGGCTCACCGGGGTGCTCGGCCCGGCCTCCGGGCTGCTCGACGTCACCCCCGGCCGGGAGGTCCCCGTCGCCGCTGCCCTGGGAGCCGCCGCCGACGCGGTCGCGGTCACCACCCCCACGACGGCCGCCGAGGCCCTGCGGCTCCTGCGCAAGACCGACGCGGGCCGGGCCTCCCTGCTGCTGGCCGGTGCGCCGGAACAGGACCGCGCCCCGGCGGCGCCTCACCACCCGCACCCGCACCCGGGCCCCGGCCCGCACCCGGGCCCCGGCCCGCACCCGGGTCCCCGCACGGGCACCGGCCCCGGCACGGACACCGCGCCGGGCGCCGTCCCCGGAGCCTGGCCGTACGCCGTCGATCTCGTGCGCGGTCCCGATGAGCTGATGCCGGCCGTACGGCGGCTGCTGAGCGGATGCGTCGTGGTGGAGACCCTCGCGGACGCCGAGGAACTGATCCGCGCCCGGCCCGGGCTCACCGCCGTGACCGCCGAGGGGGACCTGCTCGGCGCCCACTTCGCCCAGGGCGGGGCGGCCGGGGCGCCCAGCCTGCTGGAGGTGCGGGCGGCCGTGGACGAGGCGGCGGCCGGTCTCGCGGAGCTGGCCGGCCGCCGCACGGAGCTGGCCGGGGCCAGGGAGCGGGCCGCCGCCCGGCACGCGGAGTGCGCCGGGCTCGTCGAGGAGCTGGGGGAGCGCCGTCGTGCCGCCGACCGGGAGAAGTCCGCCGTCTCCGGCCGGCTCGGGACCCTCTCCGGGCAGGCCAGGGCCGCCGGCGGCGAGGCCGAGCGCACCGCCGCCGCCGTCACCCGCGCCCGCCAGGCGCTGGAGCGGGCCCGCGAGGAGGCCGAGGAGCTGGCCGAGCGGCTGCTCGTCGCCGAGGAGGCACCCGCGGAGGACGAGCCCGACACCCAGGTGCGGGACCGGCTCGCCGCCGACGGCGCCAACGCCCGCCAGACCGAGATGGAGGCCCGGCTCCAGCTCCGTACCCACGAGGAGCGGATGAAGGGCCTCGCGGGCCGGGCCGACTCCCTCGACCGGGGAGCCCGCGCCGAACGGGAGTCGCGGGCCCGCGCCGACGCGCGCCGCGCCCGGCTGCGCCACGAGGCGGCGGTGGCCTCGGCCGTGGCGGCCGGCGCCCGCCAACTGCTGGCGCATGTGGAGGTGTCGCTGCTGCGCGCCGACGGGGAGCGCACCGCGGCGGAGGCGGCCCGGGCGGGCCGGGAGCGGGAGCTGGCCCACGCCCGCGCCGGGGGCCGCGAGCTCAAGGAGGAGCTGGACAAGCTCACCCACTCGGTCCACCGGGGCGAGGTGCTGGGCGCCGAGAAGCGGCTGCGGATCGAGCAGCTGGAGGGCAGGGCCCTGGAGGAGCTGGGCGTGGAACCGGCCGCGCTGGTCGCGGAGTACGGCCCCGACCAGCCCGTACCGCCGTCCCCGCCGGCCGACGGCGAGGAGCTGCCCGAGGACCCCGCCCACCCCCGCAACCGGCCCGCAGGTTTCGTCCGCGCCGATCAGGAAAAGCGCCTGAAGTCGGCCGAACGGGCGTATCAGCAGCTCGGAAAGGTGAACCCGCTGGCCCTTGAGGAGTTCGCGGCGCTGGAGGAGCGCCATCGGTTCCTCTCGGAACAGCTCGATGACCTGAAGAAGACCAGAGCCGATCTTCTGAAGGTCGTGAAGGAGGTGGACGAACGCGTCGAGCAGGTCTTCACCGAGGCGTACCGGGACACGGCCCGCGAGTTCGAAGGCGTCTTCGCGCGGCTCTTCCCCGGTGGCGAGGGCAGACTGATCCTGACCGACCCCGGCGACATGCTCACCACGGGCGTGGAGGTCGAGGCGCGCCCGCCGGGCAAGAAGGTGAAGCGGCTCTCCCTGCTCTCCGGCGGCGAGCGCTCGCTGACCGCCGTGGCGCTGCTGGTGGCGATCTTCAAGGCCCGGCCGAGCCCGTTCTATGTGATGGACGAGGTCGAGGCGGCGCTCGACGACACCAATCTCCAGCGGCTGATCCGGCTCATGCAGGAGCTTCAGGAGTCCTCCCAGCTGATTGTGATCACCCACCAGAAGCGGACGATGGAGGTCGCGGACGCGCTGTACGGCGTCTCCATGCAGGGCGACGGCGTCTCCAAGGTCATCAGCCAGCGCCTGCGCTGACCTTCCCGGCCGCCCTCACACCGACAGCCCACCCCGCTGGTGACCCCCGTGCGGGTGTGCACCACTGGAAGGGCTCGCCCTGAGGGGCGGAGCTGTCGGGCGGTCCACGAGCAACGGCCCCAGGAGTACATGTGACCAGCAGTCCGCCCCCGGCTTCGGGGGCCCGTGAGGCCCACCCCGAGCATCTCGGTCATGTCATCTTCATCACCGCGTCCGCCGCGATGGGCGGCTTCCTCTTCGGCTACGACAGTTCGGTCATCAATGGCGCGGTCGAGGCCATCCGTGACCGTTACGCCATCGGTTCCGGGGAACTCGCCCAGGTCATCGCCATCGCCCTGATCGGCTGTGCCATCGGCGCGGCCACCGCGGGCCGGATCGCCGACCGGATCGGCCGGATCGCGTGCATGCGGATCGCGGCCCTGCTCTTCGCCGTCAGCGCGGTGGGCTCCGCGCTGCCGTTCGCGCTCTGGGACCTGGCGATGTGGCGCATCATCGGCGGCTTCGCCATCGGCATGGCCTCGGTCATCGGCCCCGCGTACATCGCCGAGGTCTCACCGCCCGCCTACCGGGGCCGGCTCGCCTCCTTCCAGCAGGCCGCGATCGTCATCGGTATCGCCGTCTCCCAGCTGGTGAACTTCGGCATCCTCCAGCTCGCCGACGGGGACCAGCGCGGGGAGCTCGCCGGCCTGGAGGCCTGGCAGTGGATGCTCGGGGTGATGGTCATCCCGGCCCTGCTGTACGGGCTCCTCTCCTTCGCGATCCCCGAGTCCCCCCGCTATCTGATCTCGGTCGGCAAGGTCGGCCGGGCGAAGAAGGTGCTCGCCGAGGTGGAGGGCGAGCACATCGATCTGGACGCCCGGGTCCAGGAGATCGACCACGCGATGCGCCGGGAGCACAAGTCGACCTTCAAGGATCTGCTCGGCTCGCGCTTCGGCTTTCTGCCCATCGTCTGGGTGGGTATCGGACTCTCGGTCTTCCAGCAGCTCGTCGGCATCAATGTGGCGTTCTACTACTCGTCCACGCTCTGGCAGTCCGTCGGCATCGACCCGACCAGCTCGTTCTTCTACTCGTTCACCACATCGATCGTGAACATCATCGGCACGGTGATCGCGATGGTGCTCGTCGACCGGATTGGCCGCAGGCCCCTCGCGCTGATCGGCTCGACCGGAATGGCCATCGCCCTGGCGTTCGAGGCCTGGGCCTTCTCCGCCGATCTGGTGGACGGCAAACTGCCCGGCACCGAGGGGACCGTGGCGCTGGTCGCCGCCCATGTCTTCGTGCTCTTCTTCGCCCTCTCGTGGGGTGTGGTGGTCTGGGTCTTCCTGGGCGAGATGTTCCCCAACCGGATCAGGGCGGCGGCGCTCGGAGTCGCCGCGTCCGCGCAGTGGATCGCCAACTGGGCCATCACCGCGACCTTCCCGAGCCTCTCGGACTGGAACCTCTCGGGGACGTACGTCATCTACGCCTCCTTCGCGGTGCTCTCGATCCCGTTCGTGCTGCTGTTCGTCAAGGAGACCAAGGGCAAGTCGCTGGAGGAGATGGGCTGACCCCTCCCCGGGCCCCCGTGCCCCCTGTGCCCCCGGGACGCGCCGGGGGCACAGGGGGCACGGTCAGAACTCGTCCGTGGTGTGCGGCAGCAGCTCCGTCCGCGCGGCGAGGCCCAGCAGCCGCGCCGCGCCGGGCGCGTGCTCGGTCACCAGCCCCGCGCGGACCAGCTCCGCCGGGTCGATGTCCCCGAGATAGAGCGCCGCGAGCTCCCGGACGTCCAGGGTGAGATCGGCGGCGTCCCCGGTGCGCGCGACCCGGGCCCGGTGGCCGCCCTCGCCGGGCTTGGCGGTCACCCGGTACCGCCCGGCGTTGGCGGGCAGCCGTGTGTCGGTCACCTCCAGCACCAGATCCAGCGGCGCCGACCAGCTCCGTCCCTCCAGCGCCGCGGCCACATCGACCGTGCGCAGCCAGAGCGCCGGGAACTCCTGGGTGACCCGCACCCGGTCCCGGTCGGCGACGATCCGCAGCAGCGGATCGTCCAGCGGCCGGCCCCACGCCTTCACCTTGTCCACCAGGTCGATCGAGGTCACGAACCGCCAGAGCGCGGCGGCCACGGCCGGGGAATCGGCCTCCAGCTCCCGCAGATGGACCGTGCCCCGGCCCTCGTCGTCCCGCGTGGTGCGGTAGAAGACATAGCCCGCGGGCTCCTCGCCCGGCTCGCCGATCGTCACCACCCGGGGCGGGCTCAGCTCGTCGCTGTCCTCGTCCTCCTCGGGCAGGGTGTGCGTACGCCACCAGAACTCGTCCCGGGCCACCCGGCCCGCGCGCTCCGCCCGCGCGGCGGCGTGCAGGGGGCCGATCAGCGCGGGCGCGTCCGAGGCGGGGACCAGCCGCAGCGGACGGCCGTCGGGCTCGATCCGCAGCTCCAGCGGCACGTCGGTGTCGATCTCCACCGAGTACGAGCGGGTCGCCGGCTCATAGCCGAACCGGCCGTAGATCCCCGACTCCGAGACCCAGAGCGCGGCCAGCGGCTGCCCGGCCGCCGCGCACCGCCGCCACAGCTCGGCGATCATCCCGCTGAGGACCCCGCGCCTGCGGTGGGTCGGCGCCACGGAGACAAAGGTCACCCCGGCGCACGGCAGCTCCCCGCCGGGCACCGACAGCTCCAGCGGGTGGGCGCCCAGCAGTCCGACGAGTTCCTCCCCCTCATAGGCTCCGACGCGCTCGCAGTGCGCCAGGGCCTCCCGGTGGCGCTTGCGGGTGTCCTCCTCGACGCCCTTCTCCAGAAAGACGAGATAGTGCAGGTCCAGGGCGCGGTCGAGCTGTTCATCCGGAATGGTCCGGTACTCCAGGGCGGTCATTTCCCCGACGCTAGCCCGCGTGGCGCACACCCGTCATCCGGGTTTTCCGCCGCCGCTCGCGGGCAGGGGGACAGCCCCGGGAAACAGGCTCCCGGGACGGCCGGGAAGGCCGTGCGGGTCCGCCCGGGGTGTGGCCCCCCGGGTCCGGTGGGGTGTGACCGATACTGGGTGGGTTATGGAATTCGTCATCCTTGCTGTAGTCATCGCCCTGGTCGCCGTCGGCGCGATCAGCGGGCTCGTGATCAGCAGCCGCAAGAAGAAGCAGCTGCCGCCATCGGCCCCGTCGTCCGCGCCGACCATCACCGCTCCGCCCGCCGAGCCGCATGTCGGCGACGAGGCGGAGACACCGCGGGAAGAACCACGCCGCACCATCGAAGAGGTCGACCTCCCGCCGGCCGACGAACTCGCCGGCACCCCGGTCGCCGTCGAGGACCCCGTCGTCGCGGAGTCCCCGGCCCCCGCGATCGAGGTCCCGGAGCCCACCGCCGGCCGGCTCGTCCGGCTGCGCGCCCGCCTCGCCCGCTCGCAGAACTCCCTCGGCAAGGGGCTCCTCACCCTGCTCTCCCGCGAGCACCTCGACGAGGACACCTGGGAGGAGATCGAGGAGACCCTCCTCGTCGCCGATGTCGGTGTCGCCCCCACCCAGGAGCTGGTGGAACGGCTCCGTGAGCGGGTCCGGGTGCTCGGCACCCGCACCCCGGACGAGCTGCGCGCCCTGCTCCGGGAGGAGCTGCTCCACCTCATCGGCACCGAGGCCGACCGCGCGGTGAAGACCGAGAGCGGCCTCGACACCCCCGGTGTCGTCATGGTCGTCGGCGTCAACGGCACCGGCAAGACCACCACCACCGGCAAGCTCGCCCGTGTGCTGGTCGCGGACGGCCGCTCGGTCGTCCTCGGCGCCGCGGACACCTTCCGGGCGGCGGCGGCCGACCAGCTCCAGACCTGGGGCGAGCGCGTCGGCGCCCGCACCGTGCGCGGTCCCGAGGGCGGCGACCCGGCGTCGATCGCGTTCGACGCGGTCAAGGAGGGCATCGCCGAGGGCGCCGATGTGGTGCTGATCGACACGGCGGGCCGGCTGCACACCAAGACCGGTCTGATGGACGAGCTGGGCAAGGTCAAGCGCGTCGTGGAGAAGCACGGCCCGCTCGACGAGATCCTGCTCGTCCTGGACGCCACCACCGGCCAGAACGGCCTGGTGCAGGCGCGGGTCTTCGCCGAGGTCGTGGACATCACCGGCATCGTGCTGACCAAGCTGGACGGCACCGCCAAGGGCGGCATCGTCATCGCCGTCCAGCGCGAGCTGGGCGTCCCGGTGAAGCTGATCGGCCTGGGCGAGGGCCCGGACGATCTCGCGCCGTTCGAGCCGGAGGCGTTCGTGGACGCGCTGATCGGCGACTGACCTGCCCCACCCGGCAGATCAACCCCCGGGCCCGCGCGGGGTCCGCCGCCCGGAGGCGGCGGACCCCGCGCGGGCCCTCCGCTCGTCGCCTGGGGAGTTTCTTTCGGATCGGGCCGGATCGGCGAGGCGCGGCGCCGGGGCTCGCGAGCCCGGCACGATCCGAAAGAGACGACCTAGGCGGCCGAGCGGTGGCAGATGTACGCCAGTGTCCCCAGCAGCAGCCGGGCCTCCGGCGGCGCCACCGCCGTGTCCAGGGACGGCGGGCGGAGCCAGTCCACCGGGCCCAGACCGGCGTGGTCCGACGGCGGCGCGGTGATGTGGTCGCCCGGCCCCAGGCAGTGCAGATCCAGATCCGCGTCGTCCCAGCCCATCCGGTAGAGCAGATCCGGCAGATCGTCCGCCGCGCCGGGGGCGACGAAGAACTGGCAGCGGCCGTCCGGTGTCGCGGTCACCGGGCCCAGGGGAAGCCCCATCCGCTCCAGCCGCACCAGCGCCCGCCGTCCGGCCGGCGCCGCCACGTCGAGGATGTCGAAGGTGCGGCCCACCGGCAGCAGCAGTGCCGCCTCCGGCTGCCGCGCCCAGGCCGCCAGCACCCGGTCCAGCGTGGCGCCCGCGGGGACCTCGTCGGCGTACGGCAGCGGATGCGCCCCCGGAGCCGCGCACCCGGCGCTCTCGCAGGAACAGCCGCCGGCCACCACGCGCGCCCCCGGGACCACGGACCAGCCCCACAGCCCGGTGTACTCGGCGACCACGGTGCACTCGGCCGTGCGGCCACGGCGCCGTGAGCCGGACCGGATGTCCCTGATTCCCCGGCTGCTGCCGATCGTAAAGCCCATGCCCATGCCCCCTCCAACGGGTCGTGCTCGCCGGTGGTTACGACCCGAAGTTTCCTCGTAACACTGCGTCGCAACAGGTGAAGCTCGGGCGGCGCACGGTGGCGCGAGGGGGAGTGCGGACGCTGCCGCACGCCTGTGTAAGCACTGTTCCGCCGTCTTCTGAATCGTGGTCCGTCAAGTGAATCGCGGCCGACGGTGGCGGAGTTCATTCGAAGGGGTGGCGAATGGTGGCGTTTCCGGGATCGCCATCGCGGGCGGGTGATCGTAGGATTACTTTCAGTGCACGAACCCGGTGCGTCGGTCGCACACACATGGGTATGCCGGAAGCACTCGAACCCCCTGGGATGCGCGACCCCCGGCGGACCGTACGTCGTGCGGACGGACGGCCCCGCCACTCGCGGCACCCCGGGCAGCACCTCCGAGCACCATCTTTCGACCGGTATTTCAGAGCGGCACTCCGGAGCGGCATTGCAGAGCGGCAGTCAGGGCGAGGGGCGGACAGCGGCCCCGGTTCTTCAGGGTGTGACGGATGGGGGCATTCCAGTGGACGGCAGCGGCGCCGGTACGCGTGCGAGTACCGGCAAGCGCCCGAACGAGCGGCTGGGCTCATGGTTCCTGCGCAGCGGCTGGTCCAAGGGCGAGCTGGCCCGCCAGGTCAACCGCCGGGCGCGCGAGCTGGGCGCCCACCACATCAGCACCGACACCTCGCGGGTGCGCCGCTGGCTCGACGGCGAGCAGCCGCGCGAGCCGATCCCGCGCATCCTCTCCGAGCTGTTCTCCGAACGGTTCGGCACGGTCGTCGCCATCGAGGACCTGGGGCTGCGCACGGCACACCAGTCGCCCTCGGTCTCCGGGGTCGACCTCCCCTGGGCCGGGCCGCAGACCGTCACCCTGCTGAGCGAGTTCTCCCGCAGCGATCTGATGCTCGCCAGGCGCGGCTTCCTCGGCACCTCACTGGCGCTGGCCGCGGGACCCGCCCTGGTGGAGCCCATGCAGCGGTGGCTGGTGCCCGCCCCGGGCGGCGCCCCGGCGCCCGAACCCGCCGCCCTGCCCCGGCCCTCCCGGCTCTCCCGGCCCGAGCTGGAGCTGCTGGAGTCCACCACCTCGATGTTCCGCGAGTGGGACGCGCAGTGCGGCGGCGGGCTGCGGCGCAAGGCGGTCGTCGGCCAGCTCCACGAGGTCACCGATCTGCTCCAGGAGCCGCACCCGGAGGCCACCCGCCGCCGGCTCTTCGTCTGCGCCGCCGAACTGGCTCAGCTGGCCGGCTGGATGAGCTACGACGTGGGGCTCCAGCCCACCGCCCAGAAGTACTTCGTGCTCGCGCTGCACGCCGCCAAGGAAGCCGGTGACAAGCCCCTCGGCTCGTACATCCTCTCCTCCATGAGCCGCCAGATGATCCATCTGGGCCGCCCGGAGGACGCGCTGGAGCTGATCCACCTCGCGCAGTACGGCAGCCGCGACTGCGCCACCGCCCGCACCCAGGCGATGCTGTATGCGATGGAGGCCCGCGCCTACGCCACCATGGGCCAGCCGAGCAAGTGCAAAAGGGCCGTCCGGATGGCCGAGGACTCCTTCGCCGACGCGGGGATCGACGGCGAGCCCGAGCCCGACTGGATCCGCTTCTTCTCCGAGGCCGAACTGAACGCCGAGAACGCCCACTCCTACCGCGACCTCGCCTATGTGGCCGGCCGCAGCCCCACCTACTCCTCCCTCGCCGAGCCCGTCATGGCCCGGGCCGTGCGGCTCTTCGAGCAGGACCCGGTGCACCAGCGGTCGTACGCGCTCAACCTGATCGGCATGGCCACCGTCCATCTGCTGCAACGGGAGCCGGAGCAGGCCACCCAGCTGGCCTCCCAGGCCCTCGGCGTCGCCAAGCGGGTCCGCTCCGAGCGGGTCAACACCCGGCTGCGCAAGACCGTGGACACCGCGGCCCGGGACTTCGGCGATGTGGCCGATGTGGCCCACTTCACCGATCTGCTCACCGCCCAGCTCCCCGAGACCGCGGAGGCCGTCTAGGCCGTCTCCTTCGGATCGCGCGGGGCTCGCGAGCCCCGCACGATCCGAAGGAAATCCCTTGACCGGCGGGGCCGCCGCCCGACCCGGCGGTCCCGCCCCCCGACCCCGGCCGCGACGCCACCCCGAACCGTTCGACTCGGCTCCCCCGTGCCTGGTCATCGGGGAGCGTCGCGGCCGGTTTCCGTCTTCCCCCGCGGACCCGCCCCCGCATCCCGCGTTCATGGCCGTGTAACACACGGCGGCTCTTCGTCACTGCGGTGAAACATCGGGCAGCGTTGGCCGAAACCGTGCTGCGTCAATCTCAGGGCCCATAACCGGCCCGCCGCCCGATCCGCTCAGGCCCCCGCCCGAACCGCTCAGGCTCCGCCCGCACGAGGCCGCACCGACGACGAGGAGACGCCGATGCCCTCAGGCATCTCGACGCTAGCCGCAGACGCCCCGACCTGGTCTGCCGCCAACACCGGCTTCATGCTCATCTGCTCAGCGCTGGTCATGCTGATGACCCCCGGCCTCGCCTTCTTCTACGGAGGCATGGTCCGCGTCAAGTCCACCCTCAACATGCTGATGATGAGCTTCGTCAGCCTCGGCATCGTCACCATCCTCTGGGTGCTCTACGGCTTCAGCCTCGCCTTCGGCACCGACCACGGCTCCCTCATCGGCTGGTCCGGCGACTATGTGGGCCTCAGCGGCATCGGCATCACCGAGCTGTGGGACGGCTACACCATCCCCGTCTATGTCTTCGCCGTCTTCCAGCTGATGTTCGCGGTCATCACCCCCGCGCTGATCAGCGGCGCCCTCGCCGACCGGGTCAAGTTCTCCGCCTGGGCCCTCTTCATCACCCTGTGGGCCACCGCGGTCTACTTCCCCGTCGCCCACTGGGTCTGGGGCTCCGGCGGCTGGCTCTTCGAGATGGGCGTCATCGACTTCGCCGGCGGCACCGCCGTCCACATCAACGCCGGCGCCGCCGCCCTCGGCGTCATCCTGGTCATCGGCAGGCGCGTCGGCTTCAAGAAGGACCCGATGCGTCCGCACAGCCTGCCTCTCGTGATGCTCGGCGCCGCACTGCTCTGGTTCGGCTGGTTCGGCTTCAACGCCGGCTCCTGGCTCGGCAACGACGACGGCGTCGGCGCGGTGATGTTCGTCAACACCCAGGTCGCCACCGCCGCCGCGATGCTCTCCTGGCTGGTGTACGAGAAGCTCCGGCACGGCGCCTGCACCACCCTCGGCGCCGCCTCCGGCGCGGTCGCGGGCCTGGTCGCCATCACCCCGGCCGGCGGCTCCTGCTCCCCGCTCGGGGCCATCGCCATCGGCGCGATCGCCGGGGTGCTCTGCGCCATGGCCGTCGGGCTCAAGTTCCGGTTCGGCTACGACGACTCCCTCGACGTCGTCGGCGTCCACCTCGTCGGCGGTGTCGCCGGCTCCCTCCTCGTCGGCTTCTTCGCCACCGGAGGCGTCCAGTCCGACGCCAGGGGCCTCTTCTACGGCGGCGGTCTCGAACAGCTCGGCAAGCAGGCCGTCGGAGTCTTCTCGGTGCTCGCCTACTCTCTGGTGGTCTCCGCCCTCCTCGCCCTCGTGCTCGACCGGACGATGGGCATGCGGGTGGACGAGGACATCGAGGTCTCCGGCATCGACCGGCACGAACACGCCGAGACCGCCTACGACTTCAGCGGCGCGGGCGGCGGCACCGGCAGCCGCGAGGCCCTGCCCGCTCCCGGTGAGATCCGGGCGGTGGCAGCCGCCCAGAACAAGAAGGTGGACGCATGAAGCTCATCACCGCCGTCGTCAAGCCGCACCGGCTCGACGAGATCAAGGAGGCGCTCCAGTCCTTCGGGGTCCAGGGCCTCACCGTCACCGAGGCCAGCGGATACGGCCGCCAGCGCGGCCACACCGAGGTCTACCGGGGAGCCGAGTACACCGTCGACCTCGTGCCCAAGATCCGTATCGAGGTCCTGGTCGAGGAGGACGACGCCGACGAGCTGATCGAAGTGATCGTCAAGGCGGCCCGCACCGGGAAGATCGGGGACGGGAAGGTCTGGTCCGTTCCCGTGGACACCGCCGTGCGGGTCCGCACCGGGGAGCGCGGCCCCGACGCCCTGTAGCGGCGGCCCGCCCCGCACCCCGTGCACAGCCCGTACAGCGCTCGAAGAAAGGCCGGTCCGGTGTCGATGCCCCAGACGATGACCGAGGCGGACGACCCGGGGCCCAGCGGCTACGCGGCGGCCCGGCTCTCCCTCCTCCAGGAGAAGGGAGACGCCGGGCCGCCGCGCCGGGCCGCGCTCGCCGCCCTGACCGACCAATGGCTCGCCGCGCTCTTCACCGCCGCCTGCCGGGCCGGCTCCCTCCGGGGCGCCGCCCTGGTCGCCGTCGGCGGCTACGGGCGCGGCGAACTCTCCCCCCGCAGCGACCTCGATCTGCTGCTGCTCCACGACGGCTCCGCCCGCCCCGCCGATGTCGCCGCGCTCGCCGACCGCCTCTGGTACCCGGTCTGGGACCTCGGGCTCGCGCTCGACCACTCCGTGCGCACCCCCGCCGAGGCCCGCAGGACCGCGGCCCAGGACCTCCGGGCCCAGCTCGGACTGCTCGACGCCCGCCCGGTCGCCGGGGACCTCGGACTGGTCGCCGCGCTGCGCACCGCCGTACTCGCCGACTGGCGCAACCAGGCCCCGTCCCGGCTCCCCGAACTCGGCGCCCTCTGCCGCGAGCGCGCCGAACGCCAGGGCGAGCTGCGCTTTCTCCTGGAACCCGACCTCAAGGAGGCGCGCGGCGGCCTCCGCGACGCCACCGCGCTGCGCGCGGTCGCCGCCTCCTGGCTCGCCGACGCGCCCCGCGCGGGTCTCGACGCGGCCCGCCGCACCCTGCTCGACGCCCGCGACGCCCTCCACCTCACCACCGGCCGGGCCACCGACCGGCTCGCCCTCCAGGAACAGGACCAGGTCGCCGCCGAACTGGGCCTGCTCGACGCCGACGCCCTGCTGCGCCAGGTGTACGAGGCCGCGCGGACCATCTCGTACGCCACCGACATCACCTGGCGCGAGGTCCACCGGGTGCTGCGGGCCCGCTCCGTCCGTCCCCGGCTGCGCGCCGTGTTCGGCGGGCGCGGCCGGGCCGAACCCGAGCGCACCCCGCTCGCCGAGGGGGTCGTGGAGCAGGACGGCGAGGCGGTGCTCGCCCGCACCGCCCGGCCCGAGCGCGACCCCGTGCTGGTGCTGCGGGCCGCCGGCGCGGCGGCGCAGGCGGGCCTCCCGCTCTCCCCGCACGCCGTGCGGCACCTCGCGGCCACCGCCGCCGCGCTGCCCGCACCGTGGCCCGCCGAGGCCCGCGAGGAGTTCGTGACCCTGCTCGGCGCCGGCGAGCCCACCATCGCCGTCTGGGAGGCGCTGGAGGCCGAGGGGCTGATCACCCGGCTCGTCCCCGACTGGGAGCGGGTGCGCTGCCGCCCCCAGCGCAACGCCGTCCACACCTGGACCGTCGACCGCCATCTCGTCGAGACCGCCGTCCGCGCCGCCGCGCTCACCCGCCGGGTCGGCCGCCCCGATCTGCTGCTCGTCGCCGCGGTCCTCCACGACATCGGCAAGGGCTGGCCCGGCGACCACAGCGTCACCGGCGAGACCATCGCCCGGGACCTGGCCACCCGGTTCGGTTTCGAGCCCGCCGATGTCGCCGTCGTCGCCACGCTCGTACGCCACCATCTGCTGCTCGCCGAGACGGCGACCCGGCGCGATCTGGACGACCCGGCGACCCTGGAGGCGGTCGCCGCCGCCGTCGGCGACCGGTCCACCCTGGAGCTGCTGCACGCCCTCACCGAGGCGGACGCCCTCGCCACCGGACCGGCCGCCTGGTCCGCCTGGCGCGGCTCCCTCGTCGCCGAGCTGACCGCCCGGGTCGCCGCCGTGCTGGCCGGGCGGGCCGCCGAGGCGCCGGGGCCCGCCGCCCCCAGCGCCGAACAGGAGCGGCTCGCGGGCGAGGCGCTGCGGACCGCCGGCCCGGTCCTCACGCTGCGCGCCCGAGCCGACGGGCCCGCGGACGGCCCCGGGGAGAGCGGCCCCGACCCGGTCGGCGTCGAACTGCTGATCGCGCTGCCCGAGACGGCGGGCATCCTGCCCGCCGTCGCCGGAGTCCTCGCCCTGCACCGGCTCACCGTCCGCGCCGCCGAGCTGCGCGCGGTGGAGCTGCCGGTGGAGCCGGGCCCCGCCGAGCCGGCCGGCGGGGCGGGCGCGGGGACCGTCCTCGTACTGAACTGGCGGGTCGCCGCCGCCTACGGCGCGCTGCCGCAGGAGGCCAGGCTCCGCGCCGACCTCGTCCGCGCGCTGGACGGCTCCCTGGACATCCCCGCCCGGCTGGCCGAGCGGGACGCCGCCGCCCCGCGCCGCCGGTGCGCCCCGGCCCCGCCGCCCCGGGTCACCGTCGCCCCCGCCGGCGCCTCCCGCCACGCCACCGTGATCGAGGTCCGCGCCCAGGACGCCCCCGGACTGCTGCACCGCATCGGCCACGCCCTGGACGGAGCGGGGGTACGGGTGCGCAGCGCCCATGTCTCCACGCTCGGCGCCAACGCGGTGGACGCCTTCTACGTGACCTCCCCCGACGGGCTCCCGCTGCCCGCGCCCGAGGCCGCTGGGCTCGCCCGCGCGCTGGAGGCGGCGCTCGGGTGAGGGGAAACGGTGCCGGGAAGCGGTGCCGGGCGGCCCGGTCGGCGCCCGCGTCCGTGACCGATCCGCGCCGATCCGCGACGGCGAGGTCACGCACTCCGCGCGGCCGGATACCCTGGAGGACGATTCCCTGCCCCCGACTCTGAGGACCGACGAGCGCCGTGTTCGATACTCTCTCCGACCGCTTGGCGAATACCTTCAAGACCTTGCGGGGCAAGGGGCGCCTCAGCGAGGCGGACATCGACGGCGCGGCCCGGGAAATCCGTATCGCCCTGCTGGAGGCCGATGTCGCCCTCCCCGTCGTCCGGGCCTTCATCGCGAACGTCAAGGAGCGGGCCCGGGGCGCCGAGGTCTCCAAGGCCCTCAACCCCTCGCAGCAGGTCATCAAGATCGTCAACGAGGAGCTCGTCGGCATCCTCGGCGGTGAGACCCGCCGGCTCCGGTTCGCCAAGCAGCCGCCGACCGTGATCATGCTCGCCGGTCTCCAGGGCGCCGGTAAGACCACCCTCGCCGGCAAGCTCGGCCGCTGGCTCAAGAGCCAGGGCCACTCCCCGCTGCTCGTCGCCTGTGACCTCCAGCGCCCCAACGCCGTCAACCAGCTCTCCGTCGTCGCCGAGCGCGCCGGAGTCGCGGTCTACGCGCCCCAGCCCGGCAACGGCGTCGGTGACCCGGTGCAGGTCGCCAAGGACTCCATCGAGTACGCCAAAACCAAGGTCCACGACGTGGTCGTGGTCGACACCGCCGGCCGTCTCGGCATCGACCAGGAGCTGATGCGGCAGGCCGCGGACATCCGCGACGCGGTCAGCCCGGACGAGATCCTCTTCGTCGTCGACGCCATGATCGGCCAGGACGCGGTCAACACCGCCGAGGCCTTCCGCGACGGCGTCGGCTTCGACGGTGTGGTCCTCTCCAAGCTCGACGGCGACGCCCGCGGCGGTGCCGCGCTCTCCATCGCGCATGTCACCGGCCGCCAGATCATGTTCGCCTCCAACGGCGAGAAGCTGGACGACTTCGACGCGTTCCACCCGGACCGCATGGCGTCCCGCATCCTCGGCATGGGCGATGTGCTCTCGCTGATCGAGAAGGCCGAGCAGACCTTCAGCCAGGAAGAGGCCGCCAAAATGGCCTCCAAGCTGGCGAGCAGCAAGGGCAAGGACTTCACGCTCGACGACTTCCTGGCGCAGATGGAGCAGGTCAGGAAGATGGGCTCCATCTCCAAGCTGCTCGGCATGCTGCCCGGCATGGCCCAGATGAAGGACCAGATCAACAGCATCGACGAGCGCGATGTGGACCGTACCGCCGCGATCATCAAGTCGATGACCCCGGCCGAGCGGCATGAGCCGACCATCATCAACGGCTCGCGCCGGGCCCGTATCGCCAAGGGCTCGGGCGTCGAGGTCAGCGCGGTCAAGAGCCTGGTCGAGCGGTTCTTCGAGGCCCGCAAGATGATGTCGCGGATGGCCCAGGGCGGTGGAATGCCCGGGATGCCGGGGATTCCCGGTATGGGGGGTGGCCCCGGCCGTCAGAAGAAGCAGGTCAAGCAGGCCAAGGGCAAGCGCAAGAGCGGCAACCCGATGAAGCGCAAGGCCGAGGAGCAGGCCGCGGCGGTCCGCCGGGAGCAGGCCGCGGCCGGCGGCGCCTTCGGCCTGCCCGCCGGAGCCCAGGACAAGGACTTCGAGCTGCCGGACGAGTTCAAGAAGTTCATGGGCTGAGCCCTCCCCGCACCCCCGTCCGGACCGTCTCCCGGGCGGGCGCGGCCGGTACGCACGACGGTGCCGGCACCCGCACACGCGCGGGTGCCGACACCGTTTTTCTGGCTTAACGTCCGGATATGAGCAATGCCGCGCCGCCGCGCCGCACCCCGGACAAGCCCTGGCGCTCCGAGGGCGCGCCACCGCCCGAGCCGCCGCGGAAGCGGATGCCCGGCGGCTGGGGCGGGCTGATCCTCACGGCGCTGGTGGTCTATCTGATCGCCAACCTGGTGCTCTCGCTCTTCGGCGAGGGCGACGAGCCCACCATCTCGTACACCGAGTTCAGCAAGCAGGTCGACGCCGGCAATGTCTCCAAGATCTACTCCAAGGGCGACGCCATCCAGGGGCAGCTCAAGAAGAAGGCCCCCGTCCCCGGCGACAAGAAGGGCGACTACACCAAGTTCACCACCCAGCGGCCCGCCTTCGCCGATGACAGGCTCTGGAGCGAACTGACCGAGAAGCAGGTCACCGTCACGGCCGAGCCGGTCGTCCAGCAGCGCAGCTTTCTCGTCAATCTGCTGATCGCCCTCGCGCCGATGCTGCTGCTGGTCCTGCTGTGGGTGTTCATCGCCCGCCGGATGGGCGCGGGTCTCGGCGGCGGCGCGCTGAGCCGCAAGCCGCCGCCGAAGCCCGTCGAGGTGACCGAGGGCGGGCGCACCACCTTCGCGGACGTCGCCGGGATCGACGAGGTGGAGGGCGAGCTCAACGATGTCGTGGACTTCCTGAGGAACCCGGAGCCCTACCGGAGGATGGGCGCCCGGATGCCGGGCGGGGTGCTCCTCGCCGGGCCGCCGGGCACCGGCAAGACCCTGCTGGCCCGTGCGGTGGCCGGAGAGGCCGGGGTGCCCTTCTTCTCGGCCTCGGCGTCCGAGTTCATCGAGATGATCGTCGGCGTCGGAGCGGGCCGGGTGCGGGAGCTGTTCGCCGAGGCGCGCAAGGTCGCCCCCGCCATCGTCTTCATCGACGAGATCGACACCATCGGCCGGGCGCGCGGCGGAGGGGGCGGGCTCGGCGGCCATGACGAGCGCGAGCAGACCCTCAATCAGATTCTCACCGAAATGGATGGTTTCACCGGCTCGGAAGGGGTGATCGTGCTGGCGGCGACCAATCGCGCCGATGTGCTCGACCCCGCGCTGACCCGGCCCGGCCGCTTCGACCGCGTCGTCCAGGTATCCCCGCCCGACCGGGCGGGGCGGGAGGCGATCCTGCGCATCCACACCCGGGAGATCCCGCTCGCGCCCGGGGTGGAGCTGGCCCCGGTGGCCCGTGCCACCCCCGGGATGACCGGCGCCGATCTGGCCAACCTCGCCAACGAGGCCGCCCTGGTCGCCGTCAAGCGCGGGCAGTCGGAGGTCACCCAGGCGGATCTCTCGACCGCGCTGGAGAAGGTCCAGCTCGGCGCGGAACGCCCCCTCGTCCTGGCGGAGGAGGACCGCCGCCGCACCGCCTACCACGAGAGCGGCCACGCCCTCCTCGGGATGCTCCAGCCGGGCGCGGACCCGGTCCGCAAGGTCACCATCGTGCCGCGCGGCCGGGCGCTCGGTGTCACCCTCTCCACCCCCGACGCCGACAAGTACGCCCACACCGAGGAGTACCTGCGCGGCCGGATCATCGGCGCCCTCGGCGGGATGGCGGCCGAGCACGTGGTCTTCGGCATGGTCACCACGGGCGCGGAGAGCGATCTGGAGCAGGTGACCGCGCTGGCCCGGGGGATGGCGGGCCGCTGGGGGATGAGCGAGCGGGTCGGGCGGCTGACCGCGATCCCCGGGGACGCCCAGGTGCCGTACGGGCTCTCCGCGGCGCCCGCCACCCTGGACGCGGTGGACCACGAGATGCGCCGGATCGTGGACGAGTGCTACGAGAGCGCCTGCCGCCGGCTCCGGGAGAACCGCGACCGGCTCGACGCGCTGGCCCGGGCGCTGCTGGAACACGAAACCCTGGAGGAGGAGGCGGCCTACCGCGCGGCGGGGATCACCCGGCTCTCCAAGGACGACACCCGCTGAGGGGTGCCCCGGAGTCTCCGAGGGACCCGCTGAGTGGAGCCCCCCGGGCCCGCCGAGGGGCGCCCCCGGCCCCGCTGAGAGGTGCGTCCGGGCCCGCCGAGGGGTGCCCCCGGACGGCCCGGCGGCTGTCCTGAGCCCGCCGCGCCCGGGGCGCCGGCGCCCCGGCTCCGGGTAGGGTCGCGAGGATCGCACGGAGCCTCCCGGGCCGGCTGCCGGGGGCGGTGCGCCAGGGGCGTGCGCCGGGTGCGCACGGGGGTGCGGGGGAGCCGTGTCCCCACGGAGACGCGCGCGGTGTTACGTACCACCTTGGTGTGAGCTGTGAGACTTCTCCGCAGATCCTCGTACCCGCCCTCCTCGTTGCGCATCAATGCCAACTGACGGGTACGTGCAAATTATTTGGGATGCCCCGGAATGGAACCCGGGGCCGGTTCGGCTCGTTATCACGACGTGAGCACGACACCACCTGTTCTCGCCGCAGAGCTGGCACAGGCGTGGGCCGATATTCAGCGGCACCACCCCGAGCTGCCAGATCTAGCCGCCCCCGAGTCCCTGATCGGAGAGTCGTCGTCCGCCTGCGGCGCCGAGCTCTCCTTCGAGCGACTGCTCCACGAAGCAGTCCACGGCATCGCCGCCGCGCGAGGTGTCCGCGACACCTCACGCGCCGGCCGTTACCACAACCGCAGATTCCTGGCGATCGCCGAGGAGATGGGTCTCGACCACGCCGAGGAGCCGCACCCCAGCAGCGGCTTCTCGCTGGTCGTGCTCAGCCCCGAGGCCAAGCGCCGCTACCGCCCCACGATCGAGCGGCTCCAGCGCGCCCTCAAGGCGCACACGGTCGCCACGGCCTCCGACACCAAGCGCTCCTTCCGCGGACCTGCCGCCCGGCACGGCTCCTCGGGCGGCGGTGTGCGGGTCAAGGCCGTCTGCGACTGCGGCCGCAATGTGCGGGTCGTCCCATCGGTCCTCGCCCAGGCCCCCATCGTGTGCGGTGGCTGCGGCAAGCCGTTCCGTATCCCCGAGCCGGTCGCCGCGGCGAGCTGACCCCCGGGCCGGCCGCCTGACGGGGGCGGCGCAGGACCGGGGGAGAGCACGTCATCGGCGTGTGGCACAATGGACAGCTGTACTCGACGGCCGCATAGGACCCCTCTCTCCTCCGGCTGACGCGTCCATCGGGCACCCCGAGTACCGCAACCCCACGTGGCATCCCGTTGTGCCCAACCACGTCAAGACCAGGAGACACCACTTCCGTGGCAGTCAAGATCAAGCTGAAGCGTCTGGGCAAGATCCGTTCGCCTCACTACCGCATCGTCGTCGCCGACTCCCGTACCCGCCGTGACGGCCGGGCCATCGAGGAGATCGGCCTGTACCACCCGGTGCAGAACCCCTCCCGCATCGAGGTCGACTCGGAGCGGGCGCAGTACTGGCTGTCCGTCGGCGCCCAGCCGACCGAGCCGGTTCTCGCGATCCTGAAGCTCACCGGCGACTGGCAGAAGCACAAGGGCCTCCCGGCCCCGGCGCCGCTGCTCGTGGCCGAGCCCAAGGCCGACAAGCGCGCCGCGTTCGACGAGTTCGCCAAGGCCCTTGAGGGCGGCGAGCCGAAGGGTGAGGCCATCACCCCGAAGGCGAAGAAGGCCGACAAGAAGGCGGACGACGCGGCTGAGGCTGCTGCGTCCACCGAGTCGACCGAGGCCTGAGCATGCTCGAGGAGGCTCTCGAGCACCTCGTGAAGGGCATCGTCGACAACCCGGACGATGTGCAGGTCGCCTCGCGCAACCTGCGTCGCGGACGCGTGCTGGAGGTTCGGGTCCACCCCGATGACCTCGGCAAGGTGATCGGCCGCAATGGCCGTACCGCCCGCGCTCTGCGCACCGTCGTGGGCGCCATCGGCGGCCGTGGTATCCGTGTCGACCTCGTCGATGTGGATCAGGTCCGCTGAACAGTTGAACACCGGCTCGGGCCGGGGAGGGCCATCCGGCCGTCCCCGGCCCGTAGTCGTCCCGGCGGACCGTCGTGACAGGAGCCGTCCGAGCCGTATGACAGGAGAGAGTGCGAAGTGCAGTTGGTAGTCGCCCGGATCGGCCGTGCCCATGGCATCAAGGGCGAGGTCACCGTCGAGGTCCGCACCGACGAGCCGGAGCAGCGGCTCGCGCCCGGGGCCGTGCTGGCCACCGAACCGGCCGGCACGGGCCCCCTGACGATCGAGACCGGCCGGGTGCACAGCGGCAGGCTGCTGCTGCGCTTCGCGGGCGTACGGGACCGCAATGCCGCCGAGGCGCTGCGCAACACCCTGCTGATCGCCGATGTGGACCCCGACGAGGTCCCCGAGGACCCCGAGGAGTTCTACGACCACCAGCTCATCGACCTCGATGTGGTCACCGCGGACGGGACCGAGGTCGGCCGGATCACCGAGATCAGCCATCTGCCCTCGCAGGATCTGTTCATCGTGGAGCGGCCGGACGGCAGCGAGGTGCTGATCCCCTTCGTGGAGGAGATCGTCACCGGCATCGATCTGGACGAGCAGCGGGCCGTGATCGACCCGCCGCCCGGTCTCATCGACGACCGGGCCGAGATCGCCTCCGCGCGCGACGCCGGGGACCCCGGTGCCGCCCCCGGGGCGTCCTCGGACGCGGCACCGGGCCGGGACGCCGAGGGCGGCCTCTGATGCGGCTGGATGTCGTCACGATCTTCCCCGAGTACCTGGAACCGCTGAATGTCTCGCTCGTCGGCAAGGCCCGCGCGAGCGGCCGGCTCGACGTCCGGGTGCACGATCTGCGCGACTGGACCCACGACCGGCACAACACCGTGGACGACACCCCCTACGGCGGGGGCCCGGGCATGGTGATGAAGACCGGCCCCTGGGGCGAGGCCCTGGACGACGCCCTCGCGGACGGGTACGAGGCCGGCGCCGGCGGCCCGGTCCTGGTCGTGCCCACCCCCAGTGGCCGGCCCTTCACCCAGGAGCTGGCCGTGGAGCTGGCGGAGCGGCCCTGGCTGCTCTTCGCCCCCGCCCGCTACGAGGGCATCGACCGCCGCGTCATGGACGAGTACGCCACCCGGATGCCGGTGTACGAGGTCTCCATCGGGGACTACGTACTGGCCGGCGGCGAGGCCGCGGTGCTGGTGATCACGGAGGCGGTGGCCCGGCTGCTGCCCGGTGTCCTCGGCAACGCCGAGTCCCACCGGGACGACTCCTTCGCCCCCGGGGCCATGGCCGATCTGCTGGAGGGCCCCGTCTACACCAAGCCGCCGTCCTGGCGCGGGCGGACCATCCCCGATGTGCTCGTCAGCGGGCACCACGGGAAGATCGCCCGCTGGCGCCGCGACGAGGCGTTCCGCCGGACCGCGCTCCACCGGCCCGATCTGATCGAGCGCTGCGACCCGGCCGCCCTCGACAAGAAGGACCGCGAGATCCTCTCGATCCTGGGCTGGGCCCCGGAGCCCGGTGGCCGATTTTGGCGCAGACCCCGGGCCGTGGAAGAATAGGCCGCTGCCGTGCGTCCGGCGTGCGCCCCTGCCACAGGGGGACACGACGCCCGCTCCGACGCGACGGCCCCCTGAATCTCATCATCTCTCCCGCTGATGACCTGTGGCATCGCGAAGAAAGCAGACGAATATGTCGCACGTGCTCGACGCCGTCAACACCGCATCGCTGCGGTCCGACGTCCCCGCGTTCCGTCCCGGTGACACCGTGAACGTCCACGTTCGCGTCATCGAGGGCAACCGCTCCCGTATCCAGCAGTTCAAGGGTGTTGTCATCCGCCGCCAGGGCGCGGGCGTCAGCGAGACCTTCACGGTCCGCAAGGTGTCCTTCTCCGTCGGTGTCGAGCGGACCTTCCCGGTGCACAGCCCGATCTTCGAGAAGATCGAGCTGGTCAGCCGTGGCGCCGTCCGCCGTGCCAAGCTCTACTACCTCCGTGAGCTGCGCGGCAAGGCCGCGAAGATCAAGGAGAAGCGCGACAACTGAGCCCCGGCTCACAGCGCGCGGAGTGGTGTGGGCCCCGGCTCACACCACCTCCGGGTCCGGGGCGCGGCCGGATAGGCTTCGCCCCTGTATGGACACCGCAGCGAAGAACACAGAGCGCGACCCCTCCTCGGCCCCCGGCAGTGGGGACGAGGGCGAGCGGTCGCGCTCTGTGCGTTCACGGCTGCTCCCGGGCCGGGGCGGGCCGTCGCGCGGCTCCTGGCGCAGGGTGCTGCTCCAGGCCGTCGCCGTCACCGCCGGAGTCCTGCTCTTCAGCCGGTTCGTGGTGCAGCCCTTCCAGATCCCCAGCTCCTCCATGGAGCCCACGATCCGGGTCGGCGACCGGGTGCTGGTGAACAAGCTCGCGTACCGCTTCGGCACGGCCCCCGAGCGCGGGGACCTGATCGTCTTCGACGGCCGGGGCTCCTTCGTCCGGGGCCCGGTGGAGGAGAACCCGGTGGGTGCCGCGGCCCAGGGGGTGCTGGCGGCCCTCGGTCTCGCCGAGCCCGCCGAGACCGACTTCGTCAAGCGCGTGGTGGGCGTGGGCGGCGACCGGGTCGTCTGCTGCGACAGCGCGGGCCGGCTCCAGGTGAACGGCACCTCGCTCGACGAGGGGTATCTGCACCCCGGGGACGCCCCGTCCGAGGTCGCCTTCGACATCGTCGTCCCCGGGGAGCGGCTCTGGGTCCTCGGGGACCACCGCGGCAACTCCCGGGACTCCCGCGACCACCTGGGGTCCCCCGGCGGCGGGATGGTGCCCGTGGAGAGGGTCGTCGGGCGGGCGGAGTGGATCGGCTGGCCGATGGGGCGCTGGGCCTCCCTGGACCGTACCGACGCCTTCGCGCGCGTCCCGGACGCGCCCTCCGGGGGACACCCGGGGGCCGCCGGACGCACCGGTGCCCCGCCGGGTCCCGGTGGGGGCCATGGGTAGCCGGGGGCGCCCCGGGAGCCACCGGGCCGGCCCCCGGCCGCCGGCCCGCACCGGCTCCGCCGACGGCACGCCGGGCGCGTGCGCCACGGACGCCATGGACGGCTCCAGGCCCCTGCCCGGCCGGGCCGAGCGCCGCAGACTCGCCCGGAAGGTGTCCCGCAGGCGCCGCCGGTCGGCCGTGCGGGAGATCCCGCTGCTCATCGGGGCGGCGCTGGTGATCGCGCTGGTGCTGAAGACCTTCCTGGTCCAGGCATTCGTCATCCCCTCGGGCTCGATGGAGCCCACGATCCGGATCGACGACCGGGTGCTGGTGGACAAGCTCACCCCCTGGTTCGGCTCGGAGCCCGAGCGCGGTGACGTGGTGGTCTTCAAGGACCCCGGGGGGTGGCTCCAGGCGGAGGACAGCGCTCCCGAGCGCGCGGACCCAGTGGTTCTGGCCCAGCTCAGGCAGGGGCTGACCCAGATCGGCCTGCTGCCGTCCGACGACCGGCAGGACCTGATCAAGCGGGTGATCGCGGTCGGCGGCGACACCGTGAGGTGCTGCGCGGAGGACGGCCGGGTCACCGTCAACGGAGTGCCGCTGACCGAGCCGTATCTGAAGCCGGGGAACGACCCGTCGTCGCTGACGTTCGAGGTCGAGGTCCCCGAGGGGCGGCTCTTCGTGATGGGGGACCACCGGTCCAATTCGGCCGACTCCCGGTTCCACCTCGACGGGAAGCACCGGGGCACGGTCTCCGAGGACGAGGTGGTGGGCCGGGCCTTCGTCATCGCCTGGCCGATCGGCCACTGGAGCGGGCTGGGGGCGTCCGAGACCTTCGCATCCGTCCCGGAAGCGGGGGCCGCGACGGCCGCCGCGCCGAGCGGAACGGAGCGGGTGTCGAATAGTGTGTCTTCCGAGGATCGAAACGGAATGGTCCTGCTCCCGATCCCTGCGGAACTCCCGCTCGTTATGGGAGTAGTGGGCCTGCTTCTCATTCGGGGCAGGCGGTTCGCACGGAGTGAGGAGTGGATGTGGGGGACGTGGCGGTCGGCGCACGGTCCGGACACGAACAGCCGGAGGACAGGCCGGGGGAGCCCGCGCAGTCACCGGCGCCCGTGGCGGGCGACGATCCGTCGGGGCCGCCCCCGGCAGACGGCGGCCCGGACGACGACGGCCCCGGCGGCGGCCGTCGCGGACGGCCGGCCCAGCGGTCGTTCTGGAAGGAACTGCCGCTGCTGATCGGTATCGCGCTGGTGCTGGCGCTGCTGATCAAGACATTCC
This sequence comes from Streptomyces sp. NPDC001985, assembly GCF_040296845.1. Classification (NCBI taxonomy): domain Bacteria; kingdom Bacillati; phylum Actinomycetota; class Actinomycetes; order Kitasatosporales; family Streptomycetaceae; genus Streptomyces; species Streptomyces sp. NPDC001985. Next base: position 71,682 of record NZ_JBEOYB010000010.1, on the reverse strand, counting down.
TGGTGCAGGCGTTCTCGATTCCCTCGGACTCGATGCAGAACACCCTGCAGCGCGGTGACCGGGTGCTGGTGGACAAGCTCACCCCGTGGTTCGGCTCCGAGCCGGAGCGCGGCGAGGTCGTGGTCTTCCACGACCCGGGCGGCTGGCTCGATGGCGAGCCCACCCCCGATCCCAACGCCCTCCAGAAGTTTCTGAGCTTCATCGGTCTGATGCCGTCGGCCGAGGAGAAGGACCTGATCAAGCGGACGATCGCGGTCGGGGGCGACACCGTGGAGTGCCGCAAGGGCGGCCCGGTCAAGGTCAACGGCAAGGCGCTGGACGAGTCGTACATCTTCCCCGGCGACACCCCCTGCGACGACCAGCCCTTCGGCCCGTTCAAGGTGCCGGACGACCGGATCTGGGTCATGGGCGACCACCGGCAGAACTCCCGGGACTCCCGCTACCACATGGAGGATGTGAACGACGGCTTCGTGCCGGTCGACGAGGTCGTCGGGCGCGCCTTCGTGGTGGCCTGGCCGATCGACCGCTGGTCGACGCTCCCGGTCCCCTCCACCTTCGACCAGCCCGGGCTCAACGCGGCGGCGTCCGTCGCCGTCTCGTCCGCCCCGCTGGCGATGGGCACCCTGGGCGCGCTGCCGCTCGTGCTCTGGCGCCGGAAGAGGCTGACCGCCGGGGATACCGCCCGGTAGGGTGCCGTCCCAGAGCGCGGATCGCCGGGGCCGCCGCCGCGGGGCCGCGTCTGCGAGGGTGGGGAGCGCGCGCGATGGGTTCGGAACGCGAGGACGGCGGCCGCGGCCGGCTCGGCAGTACGCTGTCGGGTCTGGCCGTGGCCGCCGGTTCTGTGCTCTTCCTCGGTGGCTTCGTCTGGGGCGCGGTGGTCTACCAGCCGTACACGGTGCCGACCGATTCCATGACGCCGACCGTGGCGGCGGGCGACCGGGTGCTGGCCCAGCGGATCGACGGCGACCGGGTGCGCCGCGGCGATGTGGTGGTCTTCCGGGACGCCTCCTGGGGCGGCAGCCCGATGGTGAAGCGCGTGGTCGGGATCGGCGGTGACGAGGTCGCCTGCTGCGGCGACGACGGCAGGCTGACCGTCAACGGCCGGGCCGTCGAGGAGCCGTACCGCGCCGGGTCCGGGCCCGCCTCCCCGGACGGATTCACCGCCGAGGTCCCGGACGGGCATCTCTTTCTGCTCGGCGACGAACGGATGGGGTCGCTGGACTCCCGCACCCGTCTGGCGGACCCCGGGCAGGGGTCCGTGCCCAGGTCGGCGGTGACCGGACGGCTCGACGCCGTGGCCTGGCCGCTCGGCAGAGGAGTGATCGAACGGCCGGAGGGCTTCGCGGAACTGCCCGGCGGGATCTCCGAACCCGGGCCGGTGCGGCTGGTCCTCTCCTCGGTGATCGCGGGAGCGGTGCTGATCGTCGGCGGAGCGCTGTACGGGCCGGTCGCGCGGCGGGCTGCCCGCGGGCGGGCCGGGAGGGCGGCGGCCGGTGTCCGGTGAGCCGGCCTTCGACGGCGCGCTGCGCCGGGTCGCGCGGGTCGTGCTGCTCGATCCGCGGGACCGCGTTCTGCTGATGCACGGTTTCGAGCCGGGCGACCCCTCCGACAACTGGTGGTTCACCCCCGGGGGCGGTGTGGAGGGCACCGAGACCCGCGAGGAGGCCGCGCTGCGGGAGCTGGCCGAGGAGACCGGGATCACCGAGGTGGACCTCGGACCGGTGCTGTGGCTGCGTACCTGCTCCTTTCCCTTCGACGGACGCCGCTGGAATCAGGACGAGTGGTACTTCCTCGGACGTACGGCGCAGACTGTTACCGCCCCGGGCGGTCTGACGGAGCTGGAGCGGCGCAGCGTCACGGGGCTGAGGTGGTGGACTTCCGCCGAACTGTCGTCAGCGCGTGAGACGGTGTACCCGACCAAGCTCGCCGGGCTGCTGCGCACGCTGCTCGACGAGGGCCCTCCGAGCACGCCTGTCGTCCTCGCTCCGGAAATCGTCTAGGGGCGGGAGCGCCGGGCGCATCATTGGGGGACGCACGGCTGAAGGGGAACATGCCATGAGCGCCGAGGACCTCGAGAAGTACGAGACCGAGATGGAGCTGAAGCTCTACCGGGAGTATCGAGATGTCGTCGGGCTGTTCAAATACGTGATCGAGACCGAGCGCCGCTTCTATCTCACCAATGACTACGAAATGCAGGTCCACTCGGTACAGGGTGAGGTCTTCTTCGAGGTCTCGATGGCGGACGCATGGGTCTGGGACATGTACCGGCCGGCCAGATTCGTCAAGCAGGTACGGGTGCTCACCTTCAAGGATGTGAACATCGAGGAGCTGAACAAGAGCGATCTCGAACTTCCGGGTGGCTGAGTTGTCCACAGGCGCCGGGTTGTCCACCAAGATCCACGGCTGAGACTCCCGCGCGGCACAGTCGGTCCCGGAGGTGGTGCCGGGATGAACGCGACGGGGGCACTGGGGCGGTACGGCGAGGAGTTGGCGGCGCGGCTGCTGACCGAGGCCGGGATGACGGTTCTCGCGAGGAACTGGCGGTGCGGGCGGGCGGGTGAGATCGACATCGTCGCCCGGGACGGCGACACGGTGGTGGTCTGCGAGGTCAAGACCCGCAGACCGGGTCCCTTCGGGCAGCCGATGGCGGCGGTCACCCCCGCCAAGGCCGAGCGGCTGAGACGGCTCGCCGCCTGCTGGCTGGAGCGTCACGGCGATCCGCCGCCCGCCGGGGTCCGGATCGACCTCGTCGGCGTGGTGCTGCCCCGGCGCGGTGCCGCGCGCCTGGAGCACGCCCGGGGGGTGGCGTGATGGGGTTCGCGCGTACGTGCTCGGTGGCGCTGGTGGGCGTCGAGGGCGTGGTGGTGGAGGTCCAGGCCGATCTGGAGCGCGGGGTGGCCGCGTTCGCGCTCATCGGACTGCCGGACAAGAGCCTGGTGGAGAGCCGTGACCGCGTCAGAGCGGCGGTCGTCAACTCCGGGGCGGAGTGGCCCCAGCGGAAGCTCACCGTGGGACTCAGCCCCGCGTCCGTGCCCAAGAGCGGCAGCGGCTTCGATCTCGCGGTGGCCAGCGCGGTCCTCGCCGCCTCCGAACGCCTCGATCCCGCGGCGATCGCCGATCTGGTGCTGATCGGGGAGCTGGGACTCGACGGCCGGGTGCGGCCGGTGCGCGGGGTGCTGCCCGCCGTGCTCGCGGCGGCCGAGGCGGGGTACCGCCAGGTCGTCGTGCCCGAACAGACGGCGGGGGAGGCCGCGCTGGTGCCCGGGATCTCGGTGCTGGGGGTGCGGAGCCTGCGGCAGCTCATCGCGGTCCTCTCCGACGAGCCGGTCCCGCAGGAGGAACCGGTGCCCGAGGGCAGCCCGGACCCCATGCTCGCGGGGCTGCTGGTCCCGGGCGCGGGGGTCGGCACCGGCCTTGCGGCCACCCCGGCCGACGGTCCCGACCTCGCCGATGTCGCGGGTCAGCACATGGCCCGCAGGGCCCTGGAGGTCGCGGCGGCCGGCGGCCACCATCTGATGCTCCACGGGCCGCCGGGAGCCGGCAAGACCATGCTGGCCGAGCGGCTGCCCGGGGTGCTGCCGGCGCTCACCCGGCAGGAGTCGCTGGAGGTCACCGCCGTCCACTCGGTGGCGGGCATCCTGCCGCCCGGTGAGCCCCTGGTCCGCACCCCGCCGTACTGCGCCCCGCACCACTCGGCCACCATGCCCTCCCTGGTCGGCGGGGGAAACGGTCTGCCGAGGCCCGGAGCGGTCTCGCTGGCCCATCGCGGGGTGCTCTTTCTGGACGAGAGCCCCGAGTTCACGAGCAAGGCGCTGGACGCCCTGCGGCAGCCGCTGGAGGCCGGGCATGTGGTGGTGGCCCGCAGCGGGGGAGTGGTGCGGCTGCCGGCGCGCTTTCTGCTGGTGCTGGCCGCCAATCCCTGCCCCTGCGGGAGGCATGGGCTGCGGACCGGGGGCTGTGAGTGCCCGCCGTCGGTGATCCGCCGATATCAGGCGCGGCTCTCCGGGCCCCTGCTCGACCGGGTCGATCTGCGGGTGCGGGTGGAGCCCGTCGACCGCGCCGATCTGCTGGGCCGGGGCTCCGGGAGCGGCCGGGGCGAGCCGACGGCGGCGGTCGCCGATCGGGTCCGCGCCGCGCGGGAGCGCGCCGCCGCCCGGCTGCGCGGCACGCCCTGGACCGTCAACAGCGAGGTCCCCGGGCATGAGCTGCGCACCCGCTGGTCCGTGGCTCCCGGGGCGCTCGCCGCCGCCGAGCGGGACATGGAGCGCGGGCTGCTCACCGCGCGCGGTCTCGACCGGGTCCTCCGGGTGGCCTGGAGCCTCGCGGATCTCTCGGGCCGCGACCGCCCGGCGGCGGCCGATGTCGGCCTGGCGCTCGAACTGCGCACCGGGGTCGCCCGCGGGGCGCCGCTGCCGGCGCCCGAGAGGAAGGGCCCATGAGGGGCCCGGGCCCCGGCGGGCCCGGCACCCCGGTCACGCCCCCGGAGCCCGCCGGGGGCCGGGCTGAGCCCGGCGGCCGGGGCGGGGCCGAGAACCGGGGCGGGGCCGGGGTGCGAAGTGGAGCCGAGGGCCAGGGTGTGCCTGGCGGCCGGGTTGGGGCCGAGAACCGGGGCGGGGCCGCCGCTCCGGCACGCTCCGGCCCCGGGGCCCGGCAGCCGGGCCGGGCCGTGCCTCCGCGGCGTGATGCGGTCCCGGAGGGCGGGCCGGGAGCAGGGGACGGGGAGCGGCTCGCCCGGGTGGTGCTGACGCGGGTGATCGAACCGGGGGACGAACGCGGCGGGCGGTGGCTGCGCGCGTTCGGGGCCCGGGGGCTCCTGGACCGGCTCTCCGCCCCCGGTTCCGCGGCCGACCTGCTCCCCGGCGCCACCGAGCGCCGGCTCGCGGGCTACCGCGCCAGGGCCGCCGCCGCCGACCCCCACCGGGACCTGGCGGCCATCGCCGCCGCCGGAGGCCGCTTCATCTGCCCGGGTGATCCCGAGTGGCCCAGTCAACTCGACGACCTGGGGGACGGCCGCCCCATCGGGCTGTGGACCCGGGGCCGGTTCGGGCTGCGGACCTGGGCGGTGCGGTCCGTCGCCGTCGTCGGCGCCCGCGCCTGCACCCCCTACGGCGCTCACATGGCGGCCACCCTCGGCGCGGGGCTCGCCGAGCGCGGCTGGGTGGTGGTGTCGGGAGCCGCGTTCGGGATCGACGCCGCCGCGCACCGGGGCGCGCTCTCGGCCGGCGGCGCCACCGTCGCCGTGCTCGCCTGCGGGGTCGATGTCGTCTATCCCCGGGGCCACGCCGAGTTGATCGCCCGGATCGCCGAACAAGGGCTGATCGTCGGTGAATTGCCCCCGGGCGACCACCCCACGCCCAGCAGATTCGTGCTCCGCAACCGGGTGATCGCGGCCCTCACCCGGGGCACGGTCGTCGTGGAGGCCGAGTACCGCAGCGGCTCCCTGGTCACCGCGCGCCACGCGCGGCGGCTCTCCCGCCACACCATGGGCGTCCCCGGCCCGGCCACCAGCGGTCTCTCGGCCGGAGTGCACGAACTGCTGCGCGGTGAGGCGGTACTGGTCACCGACGCGGACGAAGTCGTGGAACTGATCGGGGAGATGGGTGAGCTGGCCCCGCGCCGAAGGGGACCGGTGCTCCCCCGGGATCTGCTGGACCCGCGCACCGCCCGGGTCCTGGAGGCGCTCCCCGCGCGAGGCGCCGTCGACGGCACACACCTCGCCCGCGCCGCGGGAACGACCACCGACGACGCGCTCGGCAGGCTCTACGAGCTGCACGCGCTGGGCTTCGTCGAACGGCAGGGCGACAGTTGGCGGTTGACCCTTCAAGCGCTTCACCGTTCGAACGCCCGGCGAGGCGGGTCTTGACCTGGAGCATTCGGGTGAAAAGGTATGGAGACCGCCCCGGCGCGACAGCATCGGCGACGCCCCGGGGCCGGAGCGCGGCCGGGCCGGTCCGGCCGTGGGCGCCGACGCGCGCCGGTGCCCTGGAGAGGGGGTTTCCTCCACTCTTCGCCCACAGCGACCACATAGTCACGCTACGCTCACACTCCCCGGCCCAGCAGCACGTCCGCTCACCCTCCCCGAGTCCCCTCACGGCAGAACGGCTCAAGGCAACGCATGCCCCAGCACACCTCCGGGTCTGACCGCGCGGCGGTGCCCCCCGCTGCCCGTGGCACCGTGCGTCCCCCCGCCCCCACGTCGGTCGAGGAGTTGTGGCGGTCGTACAAGGCCACCGGGGACGAGCGGCTGCGGGAGCAGCTGATCCTCCACTACTCACCCCTGGTGAAGTACGTGGCCGGCCGGGTGAGCGTCGGCCTGCCGTCCAATGTCGAGCAGGCCGACTTCGTCTCCTCCGGGGTCTTCGGACTCATCGACGCCATCGAGAAGTTCGACATCGAGCGCTCCATCAAGTTCGAGACCTACGCCATCACCCGCATCCGCGGGGCGATGATCGACGAACTGCGCGCCCTCGACTGGATTCCCCGCTCCGTCCGGCAGAAGGCGCGGGCCGTGGAGCGCGCCTACGCCACGCTGGAGGCCCAGCTCAGACGCACCCCGTCGGAGAGCGAGGTCGCCGGTGAGATGGGTATCGCGGTGGAGGAACTCCACGCCGTCTTCAGCCAGTTGTCCCTGGCCAATGTGGTCGCGCTGGAGGAGCTGCTCCATGTGGGGGGCGAGGGCGGCGACCGGCTCAGCCTGATGGACACCCTGGAGGACACCGCGGCCGACAACCCGGTCGAGGTGGCCGAGGACCGCGAGCTGCGCCGGCTGCTCGCCCGCGCCATCAACACCCTCCCCGACCGGGAGAAGACCGTGGTCACCCTCTACTACTACGAGGGCCTCACCCTCGCGGAGATCGGCAATGTGCTCGGCGTCACCGAGAGCAGGGTGAGTCAGATCCACACAAAGTCCGTCCTCCAGCTCCGGGCGAAGCTGGCCGACGTGGGCCGCTGAGACGGAAGGATGGCCGGGTCTTGCGCGGCATCCGTAAAGTGGAGACGTGCCCAGGATTCGAGCGGCCTCCGTGGCCGAGCACCGGACCATGCAGCGCGACGCCCTGCTCGACGCCGCGCGCTCCCTGCTGTCCGAGGGGGGTACGGAGGCCCTGACCTTCCCCGCCCTCGCCGAGCGCACGGGTCTCGCCAGGTCGTCCGTGTACGAGTACTTCCGCTCCCGGGCGGCGGTGGTCGAGGAGCTCTGCGCCGTCGACTTCCCCGTCTGGGCGGCGGAGGTCGAGGCCGCGATGGAGCGCGCCGGCACCGCCGACGGCAAGATCGAGGCCTATGTGCGGAGCCAGCTCGACCTCGTCGGGGACCGGCGGCACCGCGCGGTGGTCGCCATCTCCGCGAGTGAGCTGGACGCGGGCGCGCGGGAGAAGATCCGCGCCGCGCACGGCGGGCTGATCGCGATGATCGTCGAGGCCCTGGCCGACCTGGGGCACGAACAGCCCCGGCTGGCGGCGATGCTGCTCCAGGGCGTGGTGGACGCGGCTGTCCGGCGGATCGAGCTGGGTGCCGCAGAGGAGCCCGGGACCATCGCGGACGCCGCCGTCTCCATGGCGCTCCGGGGTGTCCTCGCCTGACCCCCGCCCTCCGGGCCCGGCGGTCGCCGGCCAGGGGCGCGGTGCCCGTCACCGGCAGCAGCCTGGACGGGGGGCGGCGCAGCAGTTCCGGCGGCAGCAGCGAGAGCGGGTCCAGATACTCCCGTCCGCGCAGGAGGCCCCAGTGCAGACAGCCCGTGACACAGTGCGACGGGCCCGGCGGGACCCGGCCCACCTTCTCGCCCGCCGCCACCTCCGTGCCCACCGCCGGCACCGCGGTGACCGGCTCAAGGGTGATCCGCAGCGGCCCGCCCCGCCCACCCGCGCCGGACGCGCCACCGAGCGTGATGGTCAGCACACCGCGCCCCGCCACCCGGCCCGCGAAGGCGATCCGCCCCGCCGCCGCGGCCCGCACCACCGTGCCGGGCGGGGCCGCCAGATCCACGCCCCGGTGCCCGGGCCCGTACGGGGACGAGGGCGGTTCCCAGCCACGTACCACCCGTGGGCGCGGCGGGCCCACCGGCCAGCTCCGGGGCGATTCACCCCGGCCAACGCCGACCTCGCGGGCCGCGGCGGTGGTCACCCCGCCGGGGCCCTCCACCGGCGGTGGCTGTCCGGAAACCGCCGGCACCACCCCCGCCAGGGCGAGCAGCGACAGCAGCGCCGGGAGAAGGGAGAGTCCGTTTCTCATGGCACAGACCGTCCCGCGACCGGCCCCACGCGGGCGGATCATGGACCCGATCTGTGCAGAACCGGCAGGTTGTGGACAGTGCCGTCACCCGGCACCGCGCCCGTCCCGTACACTTCTTCTGGCGATCCGGGTCACCGGGTCGACTTCGCACGCCCCGCCACCACTCAGCCTCTCCAGGCCGGTGGCCGCGCTCCTCGGTCCTCTGTGGCACGGCGCGTCGGGGCGTCAGGACATAACCGAGAATCCAAGGAGATACGGCCATGGCCGTCGTCACGATGCGGGAGCTGCTGGAAAGCGGCGTCCACTTCGGTCACCAGACCCGTCGCTGGAACCCGAAGATGAAGCGCTTCATCTTCACCGAGCGCAACGGCATCTACATCATCGACCTGCTCCAGTCGCTGTCGTACATCGACCGCGCCTACGAGTTCGTCAAGGAGACCGTCGCCCACGGCGGCTCGATCATGTTCGTCGGCACCAAGAAGCAGGCCCAGGAGGCGATCGCCGAGCAGGCGACCCGCGTGGGCATGCCGTACGTCAACCAGCGCTGGCTGGGTGGCATGCTGACCAACTTCTCCACCGTCTACAAGCGTCTGCAGCGCCTCAAGGAGCTTGAGCAGATCGACTTCGAGGATGTGGCCGCGTCCGGCCTCACCAAGAAGGAGCTGCTGGTCCTCTCCCGCGAGAAGGCCAAGCTGGAGAAGACCCTCGGCGGTATCCGCGAGATGCAGAAGGTGCCCAGCGCCGTCTGGATCGTGGACACCAAGAAGGAGCACATCGCCGTCGGTGAGGCGCGCAAGCTCCACATCCCGGTCGTCGCGATCCTCGACACCAACTGCGACCCCGACGAGGTCGACTACAAGATCCCGGGCAACGACGACGCGATCCGCTCCGTCACCCTGCTCACCCGCGTGATCGCCGACGCCGTCGCCGAGGGCCTCATCGCCCGTTCCGGCGTCGCCACCGGTGACTCCAAGCCGGGCGAGAAGGCCGCCGGCGAGCCCCTCGCCGAGTGGGAGCGCGACCTGCTCGAGGGTGAGAAGAAGGCGGACGAGTCCGCTGACGAGAAGCCCGCCGACGCTGCCGAGGCCCCGGCCGCCGAGGCCCCCGAGGCCGACGCCGCCGAGGCTCCGGCCGCCGCCGAGGCCCCCGCGGCCGAGGCCGAGGCCGAGAAGCCCGCCGCGGACGCCGAGCAGGCCTGACCGCGTCGCACAGCTTCGGTAGGTGAACGGCGGGGGACGGTGGCGACACCGGCCCCCGCCGCTCACCCGTAGATCGCCGTCAGACCCTCCGAACTGCGGCTGATCTTCGAATTTCGACTTTTCGAGAAGAGACTCAAGGACATGGCGAACTACACCGCCGCTGACGTCAAGAAGCTCCGCGAGCTGACCGGCGCCGGCATGATGGACTGCAAGAAGGCGCTGGTCGAGGCCGACGGCGACGTCGACAAGGCCGTTGAGGTGCTCCGCGTCAAGGGCCAGAAGGGCGTGGCCAAGCGCGAGAGCCGCAGTGCCGAGAACGGCGCCGTCGTCTCCCTCATCTCCGAGGACAAGACCTCCGGCGTGCTGCTGGAGCTGAAGTGCGAGACCGACTTCGTCGCCAAGGGTGACAAGTTCCAGGCCGTCGCCAACACGCTCGCCCAGCACGTCGCCGCGACCTCCCCGGCCGACCTCGACGCGCTGCTCGCGTCCGAGATCGAGGCCGGCAAGACGGTCCAGGCGTACGTCGACGAGGCCAACGCCAACCTGGGCGAGAAGATCGTCCTGGAGCGCTTCGCCCAGTTCTCCGGTGGATACGTCGGTGTGTACATGCACCGCACCATGCCCGACCTCCCGCCGCAGGTCGGCGTCCTGGTCGAGCTGGACAAGGAGAACGCCGAGATCGCCAAGGACGTCGCGCAGCACATCGCCGCCTTCGCCCCGAAGTACCTCACCCGTGACGAGGTCCCGGCCGACGTCGTCGAGAACGAGCGTCGCGTCGCCGAGGCCACCTCGCGCGAGGAGGGCAAGCCCGAGGCCGCCCTCCCGAAGATCGTCGAGGGTCGCGTCAACGGCTTCTTCAAGGAGGTCACCCTCCTTGACCAGCCGTTCGCGAAGGACAACAAGAAGTCCGTCAAGAAGGTTCTTGACGAGGCCGGTGTCACGCTGACGCGCTTCGCGCGCATCCGCGTCGGCGCCTGAGCGAGAGTTACGGCGAGTACGCGATCGGCCCGGGGGCCCGCTAGGGTTTCCCACGCTGTCAACGGCCGCGGGTGTCATGCGGCACCGCGGCGTTGAAGCGCCGGACGACCGCAGTTCTGACGAGGAGGCCATTGCCGACAGGGACATCAGTACCCACGGCGATGGCCTTCTTCGTATGTGCACGAGGAGATCTCCATGAACAAGGGCGCGGACGCCAACCAGGCTGCCGGCGACAACAGCGACCACGACGGGAAGCATGACGTGAAGAAGGGCGCCGGCCGCTTCATGCTGAAGCTGTCGGGTGAGGCGTTCTCCGGCGGCGGGGGACTCGGCGTCGACCCCGATGTGGTGCACGCCATCGCCCGCGAGATCGCCGCGGTCGTCCGCGACGGTGCGCAGATCGCGATCGTCATCGGGGGCGGCAACTTCTTCCGCGGCGCCGAGCTTCAGGTGCGCGGAATGGACCGGGCCCGCTCCGACTACATGGGCATGCTCGGCACCGTGATGAACTGCCTCGCGCTCCAGGACTTCCTGGAGAAGGAGGGCATCGACTCCCGGGTCCAGACCGCCATCACCATGGGCCAGGTCGCGGAGCCGTACATTCCGCTGCGGGCCGTGCGCCATCTGGAGAAGGGCCGGGTCGTCATCTTCGGCGCCGGCATGGGCATGCCCTACTTCTCCACCGACACCACAGCCGCCCAGCGCGCGCTGGAGATCGACGCCGAGGCCCTGCTCATGGGCAAGAACGGTGTCGACGGGGTCTACGACTCCGACCCGAAGGCCAACCCGGACGCGGTGAAGTTCGACGCGCTGGAGTACGCGGAGGTGATCACCCGGGACCTCCGGGTCGCCGACGCCACCGCGATCACCCTCTGCCGCGACAACGCCCTGCCGATCCTGGTCTTCGAACTTCTCACCGAGGGCAATATCGCGCGGGCCGTCAAGGGTGAGAAGATCGGCACGCTGGTGAGCGACCAGGGCACCCGGGCCTGACTTCCCGGGACTCCAGGGACGGGCCGGTAGGGCCGTCCGGGGAATGGACAAAGTCCTGCCGGTCGGACACCGTGCAGGAAAGACGCGACACAGTTCCGCCGGCCCAGACAGTTTTCCCGTGGCCTCTGGTACGGGGGGACCACAGCCTACTCAAGACACGCAGGAGCAAGTGGTGATCGAAGAGACCCTCCTCGAGGCCGAGGAGAAGATGGAGAAGGCCGTCGTCGTCGCCAAGGAGGACTTCGCCGCGATCCGCACCGGACGTGCGCACCCGGCGATGTTCAACAAGATCGTGGCGGACTACTACGGTGCGCTGACCCCGATCAACCAGCTGGCCTCGTTCTCGGTGCCGGAGCCGCGGATGGCCGTGGTGACCCCGTTCGACAAGACCGCGCTGCGCAACATCGAGCAGGCGATCCGCGACTCCGACCTCGGTGTCAACCCGAGCAACGACGGCAACATCATCCGAGTGACGTTCCCCGAGCTGACCGAGGAGCGCCGCCGCGACTACATCAAGGTCGCCAAGAGCAAGGCCGAGGACTCCAAGATCTCGATCCGCTCGGTGCGCCGCAAGGCCAAGGAGTCCATCGACAAGCTCGTCAAGGACGGCGAGGTCGGCGAGGACGAGGGCCGCCGTGCGGAGAAGGAGCTCGACGACACCACCGCGAAGTACGTCGCGCAGGTGGACGAGCTGCTGAAGCACAAGGAAGCCGAGCTGCTCGAAGTCTGATGAACGACTCTTCCTGGGGGGCCCCGCCGAGGGCCGACTATGTCGGGGGCCTGCGACCGTCCGACCAGGGTCCCGCCTCGGCGGGTCCCGCCTACGATGGGCATGAGGCACAGCAGACTCGGCCCATGCCCATCGTGCCGGACTTTCCCGACGCAGGTAGAGACGCCGACGACAGTGATGGCCGCGACAGCCGCAACGCTCGCGACCGGGGGGCCGCTCGGCGAAGCGGACCCCCGTTCCCCGACCCGTCTCCGCAGGAGCCCATGGACCAGCCGCCCGAGCCGCAGCGCCGGCGGGCTAGGGGCCCGGCCGGCCGCGCCGGACGGTCCCAGCGGACCGTCCGGGAGCGGAAGAGCGCGGGCCGGGACCTCCGGGCGGCCATAGGGGTCGGAGTCGGGCTCTGCGCCGTCATCGTGACCTCGCTCTTCACCGTGAAGTCGATCTTCGTCGGGGTGGTCGTGGTCGCCGTGGTCGTCGGCCTGTGGGAGCTGACCTCCCGGCTGGCGGAGCGCAAGCAGATCAAGGCGCCGCTGGTGCCGCTCGCCCTCGGCGGCGCGGCGATGGTCGTGGCCGGGTACGTCAGGGGCGCGGAGGGCGCCTGGGTCGCCATGGCGCTCACCGCCCTCGCCGTCCTGGTGTGGCGGATGACCGAGCCGCCCGAGGACTATCTGCGGGATGTCACCGCCGGGGTCTTCGCCGCGTTCTACGTGCCGTTCCTGGCGACCTTCGTGGCCCTGATGCTCAAGGCCGACGACGGCTCGGAGCGGGTGCTCACCTTCCTGGTGCTGACCGTGGTCAGCGACACCGGGGCGTACGCGGTGGGCTGGCGCTTCGGCAAGCACCGGCTCGCTCCGCGCATCAGCCCCGGCAAGACCCGCGAGGGCCTGCTCGGAGCGGTGGTGTTCGCGATGGCGGCGGGCGCGCTGTGCATGGAGTTCCTGATCGACGGCGGAGCCTGGTGGCAGGGGCTGCTGCTGGGGCTCGCGGTCGCGGCCAGCGCCACCCTCGGCGACCTGGGCGAGTCGATGATCAAGCGCGATCTCGGCATCAAGGACATGGGGACGCTGCTCCCGGGCCACGGCGGCATCATGGACCGGCTGGATTCGCTGCTGCCGACGGCACCGGTGGTCTGGCTGCTGCTGGTGATCTTTGTGGGTAGCGGCTGACCTGCGCTTTTCCATGGTGAATCAGGCTGAATCAGGGCTGAGGGGCTCGTTGTCCACAGGGTGGCGAGCCCCTTGTCGTATCTCTGCGACACTGGAGAGACCATGCCCAAGCCCGGAGAATTGACCTTTGTCGCGCCCCGCGGAGCCAAGAAGCCCCCGCGGCACCTCGCCGACCTCACGCCCGCCGAGCGCAAGGACGCCGTCGCCGCGATCGGCGAGAAGCCGTTCCGCGCCAAGCAGCTCTCACAGCACTACTTCGCGCGGTACGCCCACGACCCGGCCCAGTGGACCGACATCCCGGCCGCCGCGCGGGAGAAGCTGGCCTCGGAGCTGCTTCCCGATCTGATGTCCGTCGTCCGCCATATCTCCTGCGACGACGACACCACCCGCAAGACCCTGTGGCGCCTGCACGACGGCACCCTCGTCGAGTCGGTGCTGATGCGCTACCCGGACCGGGTCACCATGTGCATCTCGTCCCAGGCCGGCTGCGGGATGAACTGCCCCTTCTGCGCCACCGGACAGGCGGGCCTGGACCGCAATCTGTCCACCGCCGAGATCGTCCACCAGATCGTCGACGGCATGCGCGCGCTCCGCGACGGCGAGGTCCCCGGGGGACCGGCCCGGCTGTCGAACATCGTCTTCATGGGGATGGGCGAGCCGCTGGCCAACTACAAGCGGGTCGTGGGCGCCATCCGCCGCCTCACCGACCCGGAGCCCGACGGGCTCGGCATCACCCAGCGCGGCATCACCGTCTCCACCGTCGGCCTGGTGCCCGCGATGCTGCGGTTCGCGGACGAGGGCTTCAAGTGCCGGCTCGCCGTCTCGCTCCACGCGCCCGACGACGAGCTGCGCGACACCCTCGTCCCGGTCAACACGCGCTGGAAGGTCCGCGAGGTTCTGGACGCCGCCTGGGAGTACGCGGAGAAGTCCGGCCGCCGGGTCTCCATCGAGTACGCCCTGATCCGCGACATCAACGACCAGGCGTGGCGCGGCGACCTCCTCGGCCGTCTCCTCAAGGGCCGGCGGGTCCATGTGAACCTGATCCCGCTCAACCCGACGCCGGGGTCCAAGTGGACCGCGTCCCGGCCGGAGGACGAGAAGGCGTTCGTCGAGGCCATCGCCGCCCACGGGGTGCCGGTGACCGTGCGGGACACCCGGGGCCAGGAGATCGACGGCGCGTGCGGCCAGCTCGCCGCCGCCGAGCGCTGAGGCACCGGCCGCTGAGCCCGGGCTCAGCCCGGCCACGGCGGCCGGTGCCCCCGCTGACAGGGCCCTGCCACCGCGGATCGCGGACCTTGTACTCTGGGCTCCAACATCCGCAGGGATGACATCTGCATATTTCCGACAGGGGAGCGCCACAGCGCTGAGAGTGCGGTACCCATCAGACCGCAGACCCTCTGAACCTCGCCCGGGTCATTCCGGGTAGGAAGTTCGGTCGTTACTCAAGCTGTTGCGCCCTGCCCGGATTCTCCGAGAGATCCGGGCAGGGCCGCGTCTCTTCCTGGTCACTCCAGGAGGAATCTCAGTGAGAACCAAGAAGATCACCGTCACCGCGCTCGCCGCCGCGCTGGGCGTCACCGCGCTCGCGGCCTGCGGCGGCGGCTCCTCGTCCGGCGGCTCCGGGGACTCCGGGGAATCCGGCTCCACCTCCAAGACCGTCACCCTCGTCAGCCATGAGTCGTTCGCCGCCTCGCCCGCCGTGCTGAAGCAGTTCACCAAGGAGACCGGCTACCGGGTCAAGGTGCTCAAGAGCGGGGACGCCGGCTCCGCGCTGAACAAGGAGATCCTCACCAAGGGCGCTCCCCAGGGCGATGTGTTCTTCGGCGTCGACAACACCCTCCTCTCGCGCGCGCTCGACAACGGGCTCTTCACCCCGTACGAGGCCAAGGGCCTCGACCGGGTCGAGAGCGCGGTGCGGCTCGACCGCGAGAAGCACCGGGTGACCCCCGTCGACACCGGCGACATCTGCGTCAACTACGACAAGAAGTACTTCACCGACAAGAAGCTGGCGCCCCCGGAGAGCTTCGACGACCTGATCAAGCCCGAGTACCGCGATCTGCTGGTGGTGGAGAACGCGGCCACCTCCTCCCCGGGCCTCGGCTTCGTCCTCGGCACGGTCGCCCGCTACGGCGACGACGGCTGGCAGGACTACTGGAAGAAGCTCAAGGACAACGGCGTCAAGGTCGTCGACGGCTGGGACCAGGCCTACAACGAGGAGTTCTCCGGCTCCGCCGGCGGCCGGAAGGCCAAGGCCGACCGGCCGCTGGTCGTCTCCTACGCCTCCAGCCCGCCCGTCGAGGTCCTCTACTCCAAGCCCCAGCCGTCCGAGGCCCCCACCGGCGTCGCCACCGGCACCTGCTTCCGCCAGATCGAGTTCGCCGGGCTGCTCAAGGGCGCGAAGAACGAGGCGGGCGGCAAGGCGCTGCTGGACTTCCTGATCTCCCGCGACTTCCAGGAGGACATGCCGCTGAACATGTTCGTCAATCCGGTGATCAAGGACGCGAAGCTGCCCGAGCTGTTCACCGAGTTCGGCGCGGTGGTCGACAAGCCGGAGACCCTCGCCCCCCAGAAGATCGCCGACAACCGGGAGCAGTGGGTCCAGTCGTGGTCCTCGCTCGTCGTGAAGTAGCGGCACCAGCCCCCGGGGCCCCGGCCGGGCGGACCCCGGCCGGGGCGGGCGGGGCCAGGGGCGTCGCGTCGCGGCTCGCTCTGATGGCCGTGCCCGTCGCGTTCCTCGCCGTCTTCTTCGCCTACCCCGTCGCCGCCATCGTCGGCCGGGGTCTGCGGCTGGGCGGAGTGTGGCAGTTCGGGCAGATCGGCGAGGTGCTCGGCCGGGCCGATCTCCAGCGGGTGCTCTGGTTCACCACCTGGCAGGCCCTGGCCTCCACCGCGCTCACCCTGCTGATCGCCCTTCCCGGCGCGTATGTCCTCGCCCGCTACGACTTCCCCGGCAAACGGCTGCTGCGGGCCGCCGTCACCGTGCCGTTCGTGCTGCCGACCGTCGTCGTCGGCAGCGCCTTCCTCGCCCTCCTCGGGCGCGGCGGAGTCCTGGACGAGCTGTGGGGCATCCGGCTCGACACCAGCGTCTGGGCCATCCTGCTGGCCCATGTCTTCTTCAACTACGCCGTCGTCGTCCGGACCGTGGGCGGGCTCTGGGCCCAGCTGGACCCGCGCCAGGAGGAGGCCGCCCGGGTGCTGGGCGCGGGCAGGTTCACGGCCTGGCGGCGGGTGACACTCCCGGCGCTGGCCCCGGCGATCGCCGCCGCCGCGCTGATGGTCTTCCTCTTCACCTTCACCTCCTTCGGCGTCGTCCAGATCCTCGGCGGACCGGCCTTCGCCACCCTGGAGGTGGAGATCTACCGGCAGACCGCCCAGCTCCTGGATCTGCGCACGGCCGCCGTGCTCACCCTGGTCCAGTTCGCCGCGGTCGGCGCCGTGCTCGCCGTGCACGCCCGGACCGTCCGGCGCCGGGAGACCGCGCTGAAGCTGGTGGACCCCGCGCGGACCGCGCGCCGTCCGCGCGGCGCGGCGCAGTGGGCCCTGTTCGGCGGGGTGCTCACCACCATCGCGGCTCTGCTGCTCACCCCGCTCGTGGTGCTGATCGAGCGCTCCTTCGACACCCCCGGGGGCTACGGCCTGGACTACTACCGGGCCCTCGGCACCCTCGACGAGCGCGGCGCGGTCTTCCTCGTACCGCCGATCGACGCGCTGTGGAACTCCCTCCAGTACGCCCTGGCGGCCACCGCCATCGCCGTGACCGTCGGCGGCCTCGCCGCCGCCGCCCTCACCCGGCGGGCCGGACGGCTGGTGCGGGGCTTCGACGCGCTGCTGATGCTGCCGCTCGGGGTGTCGGCGGTGACGGTCGGCTTCGGATTCCTGATCACGCTCGACGAGCCGCCGCTCGATCTGCGGACCTCCTGGATTCTGGTGCCGCTCGCGCAGGCCCTGGTCGGGGTCCCCTTTGTCGTACGGACCATGCTGCCCGTGCTGCGCGCGGTGGACGGGCGGCTGCGGGAGGCCGCCGCGGTGCTGGGCGCCTCCCCGCTGCGGGTGTGGCGCGAGGTCGACTTCCCGCTGGTCCGCAGGGCCCTGCTGATCGCCGCCGGGTTCGCCTTCGCGGTCTCGCTCGGTGAGTTCGGGGCGACCGTCTTCATCGCCCGCCCCGACCACCCCACCCTCCCGGTGGCGGTGGCCCGGCTGCTGGGACGGCCCGGGGAGCTGAACTACGGGCAGGCGATGGCCCTGAGCACGATTCTGATGGTGGTGTGCGCGGTGGCGCTGCTGGTACTGGAGAGGACCCGGGTCCGTGGTTCCACTGCTGGGGAGTTCTGATGGCGTTGCTGGAGCTTGACGGGGTGACCGTGCGCTTCGGGGCGCGGCAGGCGCTCGACTCGGTCGGTCTGAGGGTCGCCGAGCACGAGGTCGTCTGTGTGCTCGGGCCGAGCGGCAGCGGGAAGTCCACCCTGCTCAGGGCGGTGGCCGGACTCCAGGGCACGGACGCGGGCCGGGTGCTGCTGGACGGCGCCGACCAGTCGGGTGTGCCGGTGCACCGGCGCGGGCTCGGGCTGATGTTCCAGGACCATCAGCTCTTCCCGCAGCACGATGTCGGCGGCAATGTCGCCTTCGGGCTGCGGATGCGCGGGGCCGGGCGGGCCGAGCGGGAGCGCCGGGTCACGGAGCTGCTGGAGCTGGTGGGGCTGCCCGGAGCAGGCCGCCGCTCCATCGCCGCGCTCTCCGGCGGGGAGCAGCAGCGGGTGGCGCTGGCGCGTGCGCTGGCCCCCGAGCCCCGGCTGCTGATGCTGGACGAGCCGCTCGGCCAGCTCGACCGGGGACTGCGGGAGCGGCTGGTGATCGAGCTGCGCGAGCTGTTCGGCCGGCTGGGCACCACGGTGCTCGCCGTCACCCACGACCAGGGCGAGGCCTTCGCGCTCGCCGACCGGGTCGTGGTGATGCGGGACGGCGCCATCGCCCAGGCGGGCACCCCGCTGGAGGTCTGGCGGCGGCCCGCCGACGAGTTCGTGGCCCGCTTCCTGGGCTTCGACAATGTGGTGCCGGCGACGGTCGCCGGGGGTTCGGCGGAGACGGTGTGGGGCCGGCTCCCGGTGCCGGAGGGCTCCCCGGAGGGGGAGCGCACGGTTCTGGTGCGCCCCGGAGGCGTCCGGGTCACCGCTCCCGGGGAGGGGCTGCGCTGTATCGCCGAGTCGGGCACGTTCCGGGGCCACCATGTGGCGATGCGGCTGCGGCCCGCCGCCGGCCCTCCCCTGGAGGCGGAGGTTCCGCTGCGTGATGTCCCGGCGGAGGGGGCCGAGGTCGGGGTGGTCTTCGCGGCCGACGAGGTCGTGGTGCTGGGCTGACCGGACCGCTCCGGTCCGGTCCTCGGCCCGGTCAGCCGGGAGTGCAGGCCGCCGCGATGGCGAGGGCGTCCTCGACGACGTGGTAGCGGACGATCAGACCGTCGCGGACCGTGAGACCCAGGGTGAAGGGGGAGGCGAACGGTTTCCCGGTCGCGTGGACCGTGCCCGCCAGCCGGCCGCTGAGCAGGGCGTCCTCCCCGTCCACCGTGATCGCGTCGACGCTGGTGCCCTCCGGGTCGGCCCGCCGGCCCTCGGCCAGCTCACGGAAGTGGCCGGCCACATCGGCGCGGGTGCGGCGCGGGCGAATCCAGGGGACGGCCGGGTTCTCGGCGATCGTCCAGGCGACCTCGGGGGCGAACAGCGCGGCGATCCGCTCGGGGTCGCCCTCCTGGGTCCGGGCCAGGAACTCCAGCACGGCGGCCCGGGTGCGGTCCGCGGTGTCCGGGCGGGGAAGCGCGCCGGTACGGGCGGGTGTGCGTGTGTCGATGGTCATGGGGTCCCCTCGGGTCGCCGGTCCGGGTCGGGTCCGGACGGTCGTCGCCGGGCCGGGCCGGTCGCCGCGGACCGGCTCCCGGCCCCGTGCCGGGCTGGTGCGCACGATCCTGCCGTGCGGTACGGGGACGGTCGATGACCTCGGAGGTCATGCCCCGGGTCCGGGTGCCCCGCCCGCCCCGGTGGATCAGCGGATCAGCGGCATCGCGGCCAGTGTCGCCACCGCCCAGGTCAGCGGCGCGAGCACGGCCACCAGCACCAGCACCCGCAGCAGCGCCGCCAGCCGCAGGGCGTTCGCGGGGGCGCCGAGGCGGCGCAGTTCCCGGCTCGCGTCCGAGCGGGACTGGCGCGCCTCCACGGCCGAGGTGAGCAGGGTCGCGGTCGTACAGGCGACGACCAGCCCCGCGCCGAGGCCGGTCAGCGGACCGAAGGGGTGCGCCTCGGTCCCGTACAGCGTCCGGGCCGTGATCACGGCCGAGGCGACGGCGCAGACCACGCCCAGCGGGCGGCCGATCCGGCGGGCCTCCTCCATCAGGATGCGGCCGGCCAGCAGCCGGACGGCGCCGGGGCGCGCCGCCTGGAGGAGGCGTCCGCAGAAGTGGGTGAGGGCGGGTCCGGCGACCGCGAGGCCCACGGCGGTGAGCGCCCAGCCCACCAGTACCCCGGCCGGGTGGGCGTCGAACCCGCTGGGCAGCGGGAGCGCCACGGCGGTGCCGCCCCGGGCCGCGTAGGTGCCGACCGCCAGGCCCGCGGTGGTGAGCGCGCACCCCCAGGGCAGCCCGCCGGGCGGCCGGGTCCCCACCGGCGCGGACACCTCCCCGAACCCCTCGCCCGCGCCGGAGGCGGAACCGGGGCCCGGGACCGGTCCCGGACCGGTCCCCGGCCCGGTCGCCGCTTCGGGGCCGCAGGGCCGTCCGCGCAGCGCCAGAGCGGTGGCGGCCGTCGCGGTGAGCGGGGCGAGGGCCAGCAGAGTCAGCGCCGCCCCCAGCGGCAGCGGCTCCCCGGAGGCGAGCGGCCCGGCCGCCGCCCCGTCGAACGGAAGCCCGGTGAGATCGCCCCGCAGATGGAGGAAGAGCAGCAGCGCGAGCGCGCTGCCGAGCGCCCCGGCCACGGCGGTGGAGGCCGCGGCCAGCGCGGCGAGCCGGCCGGGCCCGAGCCCGAAGGCGGAGAGTCCGGTACGGGGGCGGGTGGCCGGGTCCGTACGGGCCACCACCACCGCGAAGTGCGCCGTCGCGGCCAGCGGTACGGCACACCAGGCGAGCCGCGGCAGCGAGGCGCCGGGGTCGCCGGGGTGGGCGAGGGCGTACGTCAGTGAGCAGAGCAGCAGAAAGCCCACGCCTCCCGAGGCCGCCGCCACCAGCAGCCGGCGCAGCAGGACGACGGGGTGGCCGCCACGGACTAGACGGAGAGCGAGCACTCGGCCTGGCCTTCCGCGTCGGCGGCGTCCGGCGAACCCACCCGCCGGCCGTCCGCGAGGGTGATCGTCCGGTCGGCGAGCGCCCCGGTCTCGGGGTCGCAGGTGGCCAGGACGACGGTGATCCGGTGCGAGCGGGCCACGGCCAGCAGGGTCCGCAGCACCAGGGCCCGGTCCGCGCGGTGCAGGGTGGCCGTCGGCTCGTCCGCGAACAGCACCGGCGGGAGCGCGATCAGCGCCCGCGCGGTGGCGGCCCGCTGGCGCTGCGGCTGGGTGAGGGCGTACGGCCGCAGCGGGGCGCACGCGCCGACGTCCAGCCGGTCCAGCCCCTCCAGCGCGGCGGCCCTGGCCCGGCGGGGGGAGGCGCCGCGCAGCAGCAGCGGCAGCGCGACGTTCTCCCAGACGGTCAGCTCCGGGACGAGCGAGGGCTCGGGGCCGATCCAGCCGAAGTGCTCCCGCCGCAGCCGTTCGCGCTGGAGCGCGGAGAGCGTGTGCACGGCGGTGCTGTGGAACCACACCTCGCCGTCGTCGGCGACGGTCTGGCCGGAGAGGCAGTGCAGGAGTGTGGTCTTACCGCTGCCCCGGGGCCCGCACACGGCGAGGATCTCGCCCTCCCGCACACCGAGCGAGACTCCGGCGAGCGCGGGCGACCCGGCGGGGGAGTGGTGGAGGGAGCGTGCCCAGAGCGCGTCGTTGTCCGGCGGGGCCACCATGGCGTACACCTCGGTTCTGATCAGATTCGCCGTCCCCCGTACGGGGGAACGACGTCAGGGCTGATCGGTCACTCGCACGCTAGGCAGCCGGATGCGGGGTCCCGGTAACCACACGGCCCGGGTACGCGCCATCCACTCGGATGGGCGTACCCGGGCCGTGGCACGACGGGGGTGCGGCGGGGCCGGAGCCCGCTCCCGGGGCGGAGCGGAGTCCGGCCGGGGGCGGGGTCAGAGCTTGGTCCAGGCCTCCGTGAGGACGGTCCGCAGCACCTGCTCGATCTCGTCGAACGTCGTCTGGTCGGCGACCAGCGGCGGCGCGAGCTGGATGACCGGGTCGCCGCGGTCGTCGGCCCGGCAGTACAGACCGTTCTCGTACAGCGCCTTGGAGAGGAAGCCGTACAGCACGCGCTCCGTCTCCTCGTCGGTGAAGGTCTCCTTGGTGGCCTTGTCCTTCACCAGCTCGATGCCGTAGAAGAAGCCGTTGCCGCGGACATCGCCGACGATCGGCAGGTCGTACAGCTTCTCCAGGGTGGCCCGGAAGGCGTCCTCGTTGTCCAGGACGTGCTGGTTGAGGCCCTCGCGCTCGAAGATGTCGAGGTTGGCGACGCCGACGGCGGCGGAGACGGGGTGGCCGCCGAAGGTGTAGCCGTGCAGGAAGGTGTTGTCGCCCTTGTAGAACGGCTCGGCGAGCCGGTCGGAGATGATGCAGGCGCCGATCGGGGAGTAGCCCGACGTCATGCCCTTGGCGCAGGTGATCATGTCCGGGATGTAGCCGAACTTGTCACAGGCGAAGGTCGTGCCGAGGCGGCCGAAGGCGCAGATGACCTCGTCCGACACGAGCAGGACGTCGTACTGGTCGCAGATCTCGCGGACGCGCTGGAAGTAGCCGGGCGGCGGCGGGAAGCAGCCGCCGGCGTTCTGCACCGGCTCCAGGAAGACGGCCGCGACGGTCTCGGGGCCCTCGAAGAGGATCTCCTGCTCGATCTGGTCGGCGGCCCAGCGGCCGAAGGCCTCGGGGTCGTCGCCGTGTATCGGGGCGCGGTAGATGTTGGTGTTGGGCACCTTGTGCGCGCCGGGGACCAGCGGCTCGAAGGGGGCCTTCAGCGCGGGCAGGCCGGTGATGGACAGGGCGCCCTGCGGGGTGCCGTGGTAGGCGACCGCACGCGAGATGACCTTGTACTTGGTGTGGTGGCCCTTCAGCTTCCAGTACTGCTTGGCGAGCTTCCAGGCGGTCTCGACCGCCTCGCCGCCGCCGGTGGTGAAGAAGACCTTGTTCAGGTCGCCGGGGGCCTCGTGCGCGAGGCGCTCGGCCAGCTCGACGGCCTTGGGGTGGGCATAGGACCAGATCGGGAAGAAGGCCAGCTCCTGGGCCTGCTTGTAGGCGGTCTCCGCCAGCTCGACCCGGCCGTGGCCCGCGTTGACCACGAAGAGGCCGGCCAGGCCGTCGATGTAGCGCTTGCCCTTGTCGTCGAAGATATAGGTGCCCTCACCGCGGACGATGGTGGGCACGGGGGAGTTCTCGTACGACGACATGCGGGTGAAGTGCATCCACAGGTGGTCGTAGGCGGTCTTGGAGAGGTCCTGGCTCACGGCTATCGGGTTCCCCACATGTAGGTCTGCTTCTTGAGCTTGAGGTAGACGAAGCTCTCGGTGGACCGCACACCGGGGAGTGCGCGAATCCGTTTGTTGATCACTTCGAGGAGGTGGTCGTCGTCCTCGCAGACGACCTCCACCATCAGGTCGAAGGAGCCCGCGGTCATCACCACGTACTCGCATTCGGCCATGGCGGTCAGCGCCTCCGCGACCGGGTCGAGGTCGCCCTCGACCTGGATGCCCACCATCGCCTGACGCCGGAAACCCACGGTGAGCGGGTCGGTGACGGCGACGATCTGCATCACGCCCTGGTCGAGCAGCTTCTGGACGCGCTGCCGCACCGCCGCTTCGGAGAGGCCCACGGCCTTGCCGATCGCGGCGTAGGGACGGCGCCCGTCCTCCTGGAGCTGCTCGATGATCGCGAGGGAGACGGCGTCGATCGTCGGGGACGACCCGTTCCCTGTCCTGGAGTCTGCGCTTCGACTGGCCACAAACTCACCATGCACCGGGAGTCGTCCGTCGTGCAAGCCCTGAGCGATGAAATTCGTTGTTGAAGACATTGAATATTGCTGAATCCGCAGGTGCAACGGGTCGGGCCTGTCGAAAGCGTCACTCTTGGCGCTAGGGTGGGCCTTCTCGGGTGTATGTGTCTCACCCATTGGACCCGCACCCATCGGACCCACGGAGAACAGACAGGAGGGTGGCCACAGTGACCACCGAGCTGCGTCGTCTGCGCAACTACATCAACGGGGAGTTCCGGGACGCCGCCGACGGGCGGACGATCGACGTCATCAACCCGGCCACCGGCGAGGTCTACGCCGTCTCCCCGCTCTCCGGGGACGCCGACGTCGACGCGGCCATGGAGGCCGCCGAGGCCGCCTTCCCCGCCTGGCGGGACACCACCCCCGCCGAGCGCCAGAAGGTGCTTCTCAAGATCGCGGACGCGTTCGAGGAGCGCGCCGAGGACCTGATCGCCACCGAGTCGGAGAACACCGGCAAGCCGCTGGAGCTGGTCCGCACCGAGGAGGTCCCCCCGATGGTGGACCAGATCCGGTTCTTCGCGGGCGCGGCCCGGATGCTGGAGGGGCGCTCCGCCGGTGAGTACATGGAGGGCTTCACCTCCATGATCCGCCGCGAGCCGGTCGGTGTCTGCGCGCAGGTCGCGCCGTGGAACTACCCGATGATGATGGCCGTGTGGAAATTCGCCCCGGCGCTGGCCGCGGGCAACACCGTGGTGCTCAAGCCCTCGGACACCACCCCCGCCTCCACCGTGCTGATCGCCGAGATCATCGGCGCGATCGTGCCCCAGGGCGTCTTCAACGTCATCTGCGGCGACCGCGAGACGGGCCGCGCGATGGTCGAGCACCCGACCCCGGCCATGGCCTCCATCACCGGGTCGGTCCGCGCGGGCGTCCAGGTCGCCGCCTCCGCCGCCAAGGACGTCAAGCGCGTCCACCTGGAGCTGGGCGGCAAGGCCCCGGTCGTGGTCTTCGAGGACACCGACATCGCCAAGGCCACCGAGGAGATCGCGGTCGCGGGGTACTTCAACGCGGGCCAGGACTGTACGGCCGCCACCCGGGTGCTCGTCCACGAGTCCATCCACGACGAGTTCGTGGCCGCGCTCGCCAAGGCCGCCGCCGAGACCAGGACCGGCGCGCCGGACGACGAGGACGTGCTCTACGGCCCGCTGAACAACGCCGGCCAGCTCGCCCAGGTCTCCGGCTTCATCGAGCGGCTGCCGGCCCACGCCAAGGTCGAGGCGGGCGGCCACCGGGTCGGCGAGAAGGGGTACTTCTACGCCCCGACCGTCGTCTCCGGGCTCCGGCAGGACGACGAGATCATCCAGAACGAGGTCTTCGGGCCGGTGATCACCGTTCAGTCCTTCGCCGACGAGGCGCAGGCGCTGGAGTGGGCCAACGGGGTGGAGTTCGCCCTCGCGTCCTCGGTCTGGACGAAGGACCACGGCCGGGCCATGCGGATGTCGAAGGCGCTCGACTTCGGCTGTGTCTGGATCAACACCCACATCCCGCTGGTGGCGGAGATGCCCCACGGCGGCTTCAAGAAGTCGGGGTACGGCAAGGACCTGTCGGCGTACGGCTTCGACGACTACACCCGTGTCAAGCACGTGATGACCGCGCTCGACGCCTGAGGCGCACGGACGGCGCCGGGCGGCCCACCGCCGCGCGGGCGCCGCGCCGGAAGGGGCGGGGGCTCACCGCCGGGAAGTCCCGGCGGTGAGGCCCCGCCCCTTCCGCGCGCAGGACGGTTCGGGGCCCGCCCTGCCGACGGCCGGGGTTCGCCGTGCCCGACGGCTCCGGGTCCCGCCGTGCCCGCCGCCGGGGTTCGCCGCGCCTGCCGGCCGGCGCCCGCCGTGCCCGATGGTTCCGGGTCCCGCCGCGCCTGCGGCCGGGGTTCGCCGCGCCCGCCGCCGGGGCCCGTGCCGCGTTACGGCTTGAGTCCCACCACGCCGTACTGCGCCACCAGGGGCGGTTCCTCCCCCGCTGTGCCCGGGCGCCAGCGCGAGCAGGAGACCAGACCGGGCTCCAGCACCTCCAGCCCCTCCAGGAACGAGGCGATCTCCTCGCCGGTGCGCGCGGTGATCGGCGGGGTCGCGTTCTCGTTCCAGAACGCCATCGCCTCCGCGTTGCCCTCGCCCCCCAGCTCCAGCGTCGGATGCGTCAGCACCAGGGCGCTGCCGGAGGGGACCGAGGCCATCAGGGTGCGGACGATGGAGCGGGCCTCGTCGGTGTCCAGCACGAAGTTGAGAATCCCGAGCATGATCACCGCCACCGGCCGGCCGAGGTCCAGCGTCGGGGTGACCGCGCGCAGAATCCCCTCCGGGTCGTGGGCGTCCGCGTCCAGATACTCGGTCGAGCCCTCGGGCGAGCTGGTGAGCAGCGCGCGGGCGTGCGCCAGCACGATCGGATCGTTGTCGACATAGACGATCCGGGACTCCGGCGCGATGCGCTGGGCCACCTCATGGGTGTTCTCGGCGGTCGGCAGCCCCGTACCGATGTCCAGGAACTGCCGTATGCCGCGCTCGGCGGTCAGATGGCCCACCACCCGGCCCAGGAACGCCCGATCGGCGCGGGCGACCTCGCCGATGCTGGGATAGAGACCGGTGATGTGGTCGCCGACCGTGCGGTCGACCGGGTAGTTGTCCTTCCCGTGCAGCCAGTGGTTCCAGACTCTGGCGTTGTGGGCGACGTCGGTGCGAATCCTGTCGTTCATCAGTGCTCCTCGGCCGGGGTACAGGGCCCGGCGGTCCATCATGCCGGAAGGATCAAGGACGCCGGTCCGGGGCGCCGAGCACCGAGCGCAGGGTGTCCACCCGGTTGGTGGTGATCGAGTCGACGCCCGCCCGGACCAGTGACCGCATGGTGCGCCGCGTGTCCGCCGTCCACGCGGAGACGAGCATTCCGTCGCCGTGGACCCGGTCCACGAGAGCCCGGCCGACCAGACCGAAGCGGTAGTTGAGCGTACGGGGACGGAGCGCGTCCAGCAGGACGGGGCGCGGCGGGGCCAGCGAGGTCCATGTCAGGGCGATCTCGGCGGCGGGGTCGGCGGCGCGCACCGCGAGCATGGTGGCCGGGCCCGCGCAGTAGTACGCGCGCTCCGCCGCGCCGTGGTCGTGGACGGCGCCGACCACCCTCCGCACGGTCTCGGGCGTGGCGCCGGGGAGGTCGATCATCACCCGGCAGCCGCCGAGCCCCTCCAGGGTCCGCAGCGCCTCCTCCAGGGTCGGCACCCCGCCGGCGGTCAGCCCCGCCACCTCGGCACGGGAGAGCCGCGCCAGCGGGCGGTCGTGGCCCCAGAGCCGCTTCAGTGTGGAGTCGTGCAACAGCACGGGGACTCCGTCGGCGGTGAGCCGCACATCGATCTCCACCGCGTCCGCGCCCCGGGCGGCGGCGGAGCGGAGGGAGGGGAGGGTGTTCTCACGGACGAGGTACGGATCGCCTCGGTGGCCTACGGCGGTGACGGTACGCATGGCTCCCATTGTTCACCGCGGGCCCCGGGGCGGCGGGGCCGACGACGGGACCGGCGGCGGGTCCGGGGCGCGGACCCGGGCGGACCCTGCGGGTCCGGGGCGCGGACCCGGGGCGGACCCTGCGGACCCGGGGCGGGTCAGCCCCGGGGCCGCGGGTGGCCTCCGGCCGGGGCCCGTCAGCGGCCGGCGAGCCAGGACGCCGTGTAGGTGTCGATCTCCCCGGCGATCCTCGCCTTGCCCGCCGGGTCGAGGAAGGACGCGTGCACCGCGTTCTTGGCCAGCTCCGCCACACCGCGCTCGTCGAGATCGAGCAGCCGGGCCGCCACCGCGTACTCGTTGTTCAGATCGGTGCCGAACATCGGGGGGTCGTCGCTGTTGATCGTCACCAGCACACCGGCCGCGACCATCTCCCGGACCGGGTGCCGGTCGAGGTCGGTCACGGCCCGGGTGGCCAGATTGGAGGTGGGGCAGACCTCCAGCGGGATGCGCCGCTCGGCGAGATGGGCCAGCAGCGCCGGGTCCTGCGCGGCGGTGGTGCCATGGCCGATGCGCTCGGCCCCCAGCTCCTGGAGCGCGTCCCAGATCGTCTGCGGTCCGGTGGTCTCCCCGGCGTGCGGCACGGAGTGCAGCCCGGCCGCGATGGCCCGGTCGAAGTACGGCTTGAACTGCGGCCTGGGCACACCGATCTCCGGCCCGCCGAGCCCGAAGGAGACCAGCCCCTCGGGGCGCAGGTCCAGCGCCAGCCGGGTGGTCTCTTCGGCGGCTTCGAGCCCCGCCTCGCCCGGGATGTCGAAACACCAGCGCAGGACGACGCCCAACTCGGCCTCGGCGGCCTTCCGGGCGTCCTCGATCGCCTCCATGAAGGCCCGCTCCTCGATGCCCCGGCGGGTGGAGCTGAAGGGGGTGACGGTCAGCTCCGCGTAGCGGACGTTCTGCCGGGCCATGTCGCGGGCCACCTCGAAGGTGAGCAGCCGTACGTCCTCCGGGGTGCGGATCAGGCTCACCACCGAGAGATAGACCTCGATGAAGTGCGCGAAGTCGGTGAAGGTGAAGTAGTCCGCGAGCGCCTCGGGGTCGGTGGGGACCCGGGAATCGGGGTGGTGGGCCGCCAGCTCGGCGACGATGCGCGGGGAGGCCGAGCCGACATGGTGCACATGCAGTTCGGCCTTGGGGAGTCCCTCGATGAAGGGGCGCAGGTCGGTCATCGGGTCCTCCGGGTGCGATCGGTCGTTCGATTAGGGGATCATCGTAGGCGGGCGGTACTCCGTGGAGCGCAGGCTTTAGCATGACCGGACCACGAACGGGGGAACAGCAGTGTCAGACCAGCAGTCCCAGCCGCCGGGCACGCCCGAGCCGCTCGACCGTGATCCCTGGGCGCCGCCGCAGCAGGGCGGAGCCCCTCAGCACGGTGACACCCCGCAGAACACGCCGTGGCCCGGCGGGAGCGGCACCACCCGGCCCGATGTGCCGCTGGAGACGCCGGGGGCCGCGCCCGCCGCCCCGTATGTGCACCAGCAGCCCACCGTCACGTCCATGCCCGGGGCCGGCACCGGCGCGGTACCGCCGCCGCCCACCGCACCCGGTGGCTGGTCCCAGCCCCAGCCGGGGGCCGTTCCCTTCGGACACACCACCGCTCCCCTCCCTCCCTACGGCGGGGGCTATCCGGCCCACCCCGGCTACCAGGGCTATCCGCCGAGCGGCTGGCAGCCGCCGGTCGCCCCGTCGAACGGGATGGGGGTCGCGTCCCTGGTGCTCGGCATCCTCGCCGTCACCTTCTTCTGCCTCTGGGGTGTTCCCGGGGTCCTCTTCGGCGGTCTCGCGCTGATCTTCGGCATCATCGGACGCAGGCGTCATCGGCGTGGCGAGGCCGACAACGGCGGGGTGGCGCTCGCGGGCATCATCCTGGGCTCCATCGGGCTGGCGCTCGGCACCGCGTTCCTCGCGCTGACCGTCTGGGGACTGTCCATGGACGCGGACTCCTCCGTGGAGGACCCGTGGTACGGCGCGGGCGGTGGCCTCTCCACCACCTGGTGACAGCCGCGCCCCCGCGCCGCCGGGCCCGGGCCGGGGGATCGCGCTCGGACCGGTCGCGGTCGCGCTCGCGCCGTGCCGCCGGTTCGGTCCGTGCCGCCGGTTTGGTACGGGCCCCCGGGTTCGGTACGTGCCTCCGCGCTCAGACCGTGTCGGCGGCGCGGCCCCGCAGCTCCTGTCTCGCCTCCATCAGCGCGAACCCCAGCAGATTCAGCCCCAGCCAGCGGGCCGGATCATGCGCCCGCTCATCGGCCGCGGCCAGCCCGATGCCCCACACCCGGTCGGTCGGGCTGGCCTCGACCAGCACCCGGTCCCCGGTGGCGAGCAGAAACGTCCGCAGCCCGGCGTGCTGACCGAACTTGTGGACGCTGCCCGAGCGCACGGTCGCGAACCGCTCGCGCTCCCACACCGCCTCGTCGAAATCGCGCACCAGACGCCCGGCCTTCTTGGCCTCGGCCGGGGTCCGCGCGGCGAGCACCCGCTCCTCCGCCTCCGCGTCGCCGAACAGCCGGGCCTTGGCCGCCATCATCCAGTGCTCCGCCGTCGGGTACCGCACGCCGTCGACCACGAACGGTGAGGGCCACCACTGGCTGAGGCAGCTCGCGCCGATCCGCCCGTCCCGCCGCGGGGCATGGCCCCAGAAGTACAGATACCTGATCCGCTCACCCGTGCTGACCTGGCGGATCAGCTCATGTGCCGACGTGTGATTCCCCATGCACGCGAGTCTCGCATCCACCACTGACACTCCGTACGGTCCATGACCCGCCGACACGACAGATGGTCGACCGATTCCGTCGCGTAACCAAAAGGCAACTACGGAATCACTTGTTGGCGAACAGGTGCTCTGTCAGGATCGGCAATCAATTCCGGCCGGAACAACGGCGGCCGACAGGCCGGCCGCCGCACGGGCACGGCGGACGAGCGGGAACCGCAAGAGCAGAGCAAGCGACAAGAACCAGCAAGAACCGGTAAGAACCAGCAAAGAACTGGCAAGAACCGACAAGAGCGACCAGAACAACGGAGAGCGTCATGGGCAACGGCGACCACGGTCTCGACCGCTTCGCGGACGGCGCGCAGTACACCGGCGGGCGGCTGAGGCCCGGCACCTCGGGGCGCACCCAGGACATCGTCGACCCCGCCACCGGAGCGAGGCTCCTCGGCTACGCCCTGGCGGGCGCGGACGATGTCGACACGGCCGTCGCCGCCGCCCGCGCGGCCTTCCCCGGGTGGGCGGGAGCCACCCCGGGCGAGCGCTCCGACGCCCTGCACCGCTTCGCCTCCGTCCTCGCCGGCCGGGCCGGGGAGCTCGCCCGCACCGAGTCCCTCCAGTGCGGGAAGCCGCTCCGGCTCAGCGCCGGGTTCGACGTCCCCGGCACCATCGACAACACCGCCTTCTTCGCGGGCGCGGCCCGCCGGCTCCAGGGGCAGTCGGCCGGTGAGTACAGCGGCGACCACACCTCCTACGTACGTCGTGAACCGATCGGGGTCATCGGCTCCATCGCGCCCTGGAACTATCCGCTCCAGATGGCGGCCTGGAAGATCCTCCCGGCCATCGCCGCGGGCAACACCGTCGTCCTCAAACCGGCCGAGACCACCCCGCTGACCTCGCTGATGTTCGCCCAGGCCGCGACGGACGCGGGCATCCCGGACGGCGTGGTCAACGTGGTCTCCGGCGCGGGACGGGAGGCGGGCGAGCGGCTCGTCACCCACCCCGATGTCGCCATGGTCTCCTTCACCGGCTCCACCGCCGTCGGCCGCCGGGTCGCGGCGCTCGCCGCCGCCACCGCGAAACGCCTCCACCTCGAACTCGGCGGCAAGGCCCCCTTCGTCGTCTTCGACGACGCCGACCCCGCCGCCGCCGTCCGGGGCGCGGTCGCCGGCGCGCTGATCAACTCCGGCCAGGACTGCACCGCCGCCACCCGCGTCTACATCCAGCGCCCGCTGTACGACGAGGTGATGGCGGGGATCGCCGATGTCATGGCCACGGTCAGGGTCGGCGACCCGTTCGACCCCGCGACCGATCTGGGGCCGCTGGTCTCGCATGTCCAGCGCGACCGGGTGGCGGGCTTCGTGGAGCGGGCGCGCGGCTACGCGCGGGTGGTCACCGGCGGCACGGCGCCCGGCAACGGGGGCGCCTACTACGCGCCGACGCTGATCGCGGACGCGGCCCAGGACAGCGAGATCGTCCAGTCCGAGGTCTTCGGCCCGGTCCTCGCCGTGCTCCCCTTCGACGCGGACGACGAGGGCATCGCGCTCGCCAACGACACCCCCTACGGCCTCGCCGCCTCCGCCTGGACCCGCGATGTCTTCCGCGCCAACCGCGCCACCCGGGAGCTGCGGGCCGGCTGCGTCTGGATCAACGACCACATCCCGATCATCAGCGAGATGCCGCACGGCGGGTATGGCGCCTCCGGCTACGGCAAGGACATGTCGGTGTACTCCTTCGACGAGTACACGCAGGTCAAGCATGTGATGTTCGACAACACCGCAGCCGTGCGCAAGGACTGGCACCGCACCGTCCTCGGCGACCGCTGACCCCTCTGCCCTCCCACCCTCCGCCCCCACCTCAGGGCCCCCACCCCACCCCACCCCGGCCCCACCCGGCGACCGCACCGCACCCGTCCCGTCCCGCAAGGGCGCACCGCATCCCGAAAGGCCACCGATCATGTATCCGTACGAGCCCGACGGCCCCGCCCCGGCCCACCTGGCGGCGGTACGGCGCAGCCTCACCACGGGCCGGGGGGCCCTCACCCGCCGCTCGCTGCTGCGCGCCACCGGCACCGGCGCCCTCACCCTCGCCGGACTCACCACCCTCGCCGCCTGCGGCATCCCGCCCGCCAAGCGCGAGGGCGGGGCCGAGTCCTCCGACGACCACTCGGCCGAGGAGAAGGAGGTGATCTTCTCCAACTGGACCGAGTACATGGACATCGGCGAGGACAAGAAGAGCCGCCCCACCCTCGGCGACTTCACCCGGCGCACCGGCATCAGGGTCAAGTACACCGAGGACATCAACGACAACGTCGAATTCTTCGGAAAGATCCAGCCGCAGCTCGCGGCCGGCCAGCCCACCGGCCGGGACCTGATCTGTGTCACCGACTGGCTCGCCGCCCGGATGATCCGCCTCGGCTGGGTCCAGCGGCTCGACGCCTCGCTGCTGCCCCACGCGTACACCCATCTCTCCCCCCAGTTCCGCAACCCCGACTGGGACCCGGGCCGCGCCCACTCGTACCCCTGGACCGGGATCTCCACCGTCATCGCCTACAACACCCGGGCGACCGGAGGGAAGAAGGTCGACTCCGTCAGCCAGCTGCTGGACGACCCCTCTCTCAAAGGGCGGGTCGGCTTCCTCACCGAGATGCGCGACACCGTCGGGATGACCCTGCTGGACCTCGGCAAGGACCCGGGGAAGTTCACCGACGCCGACTACGACGAGGCGATCGGGCGGCTCCAGAAGGGTGTGGACCGCAAGCAGATCCGGCGGTTCACCGGCAACGACTACACCTCGGACCTGGACAAGGGGGATCTGGCGGCCTGTATCGCCTGGGCCGGCGATGTCATCCAGCTCCGGGCCGGCAACCCGGACATCGCCTTCGCGATACCCGAGGCCGGCTATGTCACCTCCAGCGACAACCTCCTCGTGCCGGCCGGTGCCAGACACCGGGCGAACGCCACCCGGCTCATCGACCACTACTACCGGCTCCCGGTCGCCGCCCGGCTCGCCGCGTACATCAACTACGTCTGCCCGGTCGCGGGAGTCGGCGCCGAGCTGGCGAAGATCGATCCCGCCCTCGCCCGCAACACCCTGATCGTCCCGGACCGGGCCATGGCCGCGAAGTCCCATGCCTTCCGCTCGCTGAGCACCGCGGAGGAGAAGGCGTACGAAGAGAAGTTCGCCACCCTCATCGGCGCCTGACCCCCTCTCCCCGTCCACCGCTACCCCTGGGACCGCGACCCATGACCGACACCACAGCGGGCGGCGATGTCCGCCTCTCCGGGATCAGCAAGACCTACGGCCGCTCCGTCACCGCCGTCCACCCGCTGGACCTGACCGTCCCGCAGGGCACCTTCTTCGCGCTGCTCGGCGCCTCCGGCTGCGGCAAGACCACCACCCTGCGGATGATCGCCGGACTGGAGGACCCCACCACCGGCTCCATCCTCCTCGGCGACCGCGATGTCACCCGGCTGCCGCCGCACCGGCGGCCCGTCAACACCGTCTTCCAGAGCTACGCGCTCTTCCCGCACCTGAGCATCCACGAGAATGTCGCCTTCGGGCTGCGCCGCCGCGGCATCCGGTCGGTGCGCAAGCAGGTCGGCGAGATGCTCGACCTGGTGCAGCTCGGGGAGCTGGCGGCCCGCCGTCCCCACCAGCTCTCCGGCGGCCAGCAGCAGCGCGTCGCCGTCGCCCGGGCGCTCATCAACCACCCCCGGGTGCTGCTGCTCGACGAACCCCTCGGCGCGCTCGACCTCAAACTGCGCCGGCAGATGCAACTGGAGCTCAAGCGCATCCAGACCGAGGTCGGCATCACCTTCGTCCATGTCACCCACGACCAGGAGGAGGCCATGACGATGGCCGACACGGTCGCGGTGATGAACGGCGGCCGGGTCGAGCAGCTCGGCGCGCCCGCCGAGCTGTACGAGAACCCCCGGACCACCTTTGTCGCCAACTTCCTGGGCACCTCCAACCTCATCGCGGCAGGGGTCGTTTCGGTCTCCGGCGGCGAGGTCGTGGTGAGCGCGGCCGGTGCCCGGCTCCGGCTCCCGGCCGGCCGCTGCGCCACCGCCCCGGTCACCGGCGGCAGGCTGCTGGCCGGAATCCGCCCGGAGAAGATATCCCTGGTCCCCGCCGCCGACGCGGACTCGGTGCCGGCGGGGAGGAACCGTCTCACCGGAACCATCGCCGCCGCCGGCTTCATCGGAGTCTCCACGCAGTATGTCATCGACAGCCCGGTCTGCCCGGACCTGGAGGTGTACGTCCAGAACATCGAGCGGGACCCCCGGCTGGTGCCCGGCGCCGAGGTCGTCCTCCACTGGAACCCCGAGCACGGCTTCGGGCTCGACGCCGGGCAGCCCATCGACGCGGGTGTGGAGACGATCGGCGCGGACGCGGAGACGGTGGGGGACCCGGCATGACCACCACCGCGCCCGCTCCCGCCCCCGGAGCCCCGCCCGGCCCGCCGCCCCCGGCCCCCGCGGTCCACCGGCCGTCCGCCCGCCGCCGGCTCGTGCCCTACTGGCTGCTGCTGCCCGGCATCCTCTGGCTGCTGGTCTTCTTCGCGCTCCCGCTGGTCTACCAGGCCTCGACCTCCGTGCAGACCGGGTCCCTGGAAGAGGGCTTCACCGTCACCTGGCACTTCCGGACGTACGCGGACGCGCTGGCCGACTACTGGCCGCACTTCGTCCGCTCGGTGCTGTACGCGGGCACCGCGACGGCCCTGTGTCTGCTGCTCGGCTACCCGCTGGCGTATCTGATCGCCTTCAGGGCGGGCCGCTGGCGCCATCTGCTGCTCGTGCTGGTCATCGCGCCGTTCTTCACCAGCTTCCTGATCCGCACCCTCGCCTGGAAGACGATCCTCGCGGACAGCGGCCCGGTGGTGGAGGTCCTCGGCGCCGTCGGCTTCCTGGACGTCACCAACTGGCTCGGTCTGACCGACGGAACCCGGGTGCTCGCCACCCCGCTGGCCGTGGTCACCGGTCTGACGTACAACTTCCTCCCCTTCATGGTGCTGCCGCTCTACACCTCGCTGGAGCGGATCGACCCCCGGCTCCACGAGGCGGCGGGCGATCTCTACGCCGGGCCCGCCACCACCTTCCGCAAGGTGACCTTCCCGCTGTCGATGCCGGGCGTGGTCTCCGGCACCCTGCTGACCTTCATCCCGGCGAGCGGTGACTACGTCAACGCCGAACTCCTCGGCTCCACGGACACCAAGATGGTCGGCAATGTCATCCAGTCGCAGTTCCTGCGGGTGCTCGACTATCCCACCGCCGCCGCGCTGTCATTCCTTCTCATGGCCGTTGTGCTCATCATGGTCACCGTCTACATCCGGCGGGCCGGAACGGAGGATCTGCTCTGATGGCTCCGATGGCATGGCTCAAGCGCAATGCCGTGGTCCTCGCGGGACTGCTGACGCTCGCCTATCTGATACTGCCGAACATCGTCGTGATGGTGTTCTCCTTCAACCGCCCCGCCGGAAAGTTCAACTACTCCTGGCGGGAATTCTCCACCGACGCCTGGCGCGACCCGTGCGGCGTCCCCGACCTCTGCGGCTCCCTCGCGCTCTCGCTCCGGATCGCCCTCTGGGCCACGATCGGGGCCACGGTGCTCGGGGTGATGATCGCCTTCGCGCTGGTCCGCTACCGGTTCCGGGCGCGCGGCGCGGTCAACGCGCTGATCTTCCTCCCGATGGCGATGCCGGAGGTGGTCATGGCCGCCTCGCTGCTCACGCTCTTCCTCAATCTCGGCGCCGAACTCGGATTCTGGACTGTTCTCATCGCGCACACCATGTTCTGCCTCAGCTTCGTGGTGGTGGCGGTCAAGGCGCGGGTGCTCTCCATGGACCCCCGTCTGGAGGAGGCCGCCCGCGATCTCTACGCGGGGCCGGCGCAGACCTTTCTGCGGGTGACCCTGCCGATAGCCGCCCCCGGAATCGCGGCGGGCGCGCTGCTCGCCTTCGCGCTCTCCTTCGACGATTTCATCATCACCAATTTCACCTCCGGCACCGCCGTCACCTTCCCCATGTTCGTCTGGGGTTCGGCCCAGCGGGGCACCCCCGTCCAGATCAATGTCATCGGCACGGCGATGTTCCTCATCGCGGTGCTCGTGGTGGTCGCCGGGCAGTTCGTCGCCGGCCGCCGGAAGAAGGCCGCCACGTCCGGGTGACGGACCGCCGGGCCCGTCCCGCCGGCCGCGCGGCACATCCCAGTACGCCGAGGAGTGGAAACCATGGCCCGAGCCGCCATGTCCTTTGCCCCGTCCCTGTCCGATGTCCAGCCCCTGTGCTTCTGGCTGGACGACCCCGCGAAGCCCGCAGCCGAGCCCGCGCTCACCGCCGACGAGGAGTGCGACCTGCTGGTGATCGGCGGCGGCTACAGCGGGCTGTGGACCGCGCTGCTCGCCAAGGAGCGGGACCCGGACCGCGAGGTCGTCCTCATCGAGGGCCGGGAGACCGGCTGGGCCGCTTCGGGCCGCAACGGCGGCTTCTGCGCCGCCTCGCTCACCCACGGCCTGGGCAACGGCCTCGCCCGCTGGCCCGGGGAGATCGCCACCCTGGAGCGGCTCGGCGAGGAGAACCTCGACGCCATCGAGGCCGCCGTCACCACCCACGGCCTGGAGTGCGACTTCGAGCGCACCGGCGGCATCGACGTCGCCACCGAGCCGCACCACATGACGGAACTGGCCGAACTGCGCCGACAGGCCGGGGCGGCGGGCTTCGCCGGGCTCCGGCTCCTCGACCGGGACGCCGTGCGCGCCGAGGTGGACTCCCCGACCTTCCTCGGCGGCCTCTGGGACCCGCGCGGCACCGCGCTGCTCAACCCGGCCCGGCTGACCTGGGGGCTCAAGCGCGCCGCGCTCCGTCTCGGCGTGCGCGTCCATGAGAACACCCCGGCCCTGGAGCTGGCGTCGGCCGGGGCCCGGATGGCCGTCCGCACCCCCTGGGGCCGGGTCTTCGCCCGCCGGGTCGCGCTGGGCACCAATGTCTTTCCCTCGCTGGTCAGACGGGTGCGCCCGTACACCGTCCCGGTCTACGACTACGCCCTGACGACCGAGCCGCTGACCGCCGCCCAGCTCGCCTCCATCGGCTGGAGCGGCCGGCAGGGGCTCGGCGACGCCGCCAACCGGTTCCACTACTTCCGGCTGACCGCCGACAACCGCGTCCTGTGGGGCGGCTATGACGCGATCTACCCCTACGGGGGCCGGCTCAGCGCGGAGCTGGACCACCGCCCCGAGACCTACCTCCGGCTCGCCCAGCACTTCTTCCGCTGCTTCCCCCAGCTGGAAGGGGTGCGTTTCAGCCATGCCTGGGGCGGTGCCATCGACACCTGCTCCCGCTTCTCGGCGTTCTTCGGCACGGCGCACGGCGGCCGGGTCGCCTACGCCGCGGGCTATACGGGGCTGGGTGTCGGCGCCACCCGGTTCGGCGCGGAGGTCATGCTCGATCTGCTCGCGGGGGAGCGCACCGAGCGCACCGCGCTGGAGATGGTGCGCACCAAGCCGCTGCCCTTCCCGCCCGAGCCGGTCGCCTGGGCCGGGATCGGGCTCACCAAGTGGTCGCTGGCCAGGGCGGACGAGCGGGGTGGCCACCGCAACGCGTGGCTGCGGACGATGGACCGGATGGGTCTGGGCTTCGACAGCTGAGCCCCCGCGCCCGGCCCCGGAGCGGGCCCTGCCCCCGGGGTCCGCTCCGGGCCCCGGGCCGCCGTGATCATGTCGTGACCCAGTTCACTACCAAGGAGTAGCGAAACCCGCGTCATACCCCGTGCCCACCTCTGTCTCCCTGTGCGGGGGCGCATCCGGCGCCCCTGGACAAACCGGATGGAAACGAAGGACGGAGGCCGGGCGATGACTGGCTCGGGGGCCAAAACAGCGGTGGAGTGGCTGGTGTCGGTGGCACCGGACCCGGACGCCTGCCGGTGGGAGTGGGAGCGCAATCCGTACGGGATCGCACTGCTGCCCGCCGGCCGGCGCTGGGACGTACTGATCCTGCCCGCACGGCTGGGCCACCCCACGCTCGATGTACTGAACCGGCTGACCGGCCGGCCGGGGCCGGTGCTCGCGGACTCCGGCGACACCCGTGTCGCCTTCCTCGTGCCGCCGGGCACGGCCGGGCGCTGGATCGCCACCGGGGTCCGCGGCGCGGGCGACGGCACCTGGATCGTCGTCCCGTACCCCGGCCGGCCGGCCGGCGGCGGGGTCCGCTGGCTGATCGCGCCGGACGGCTCCGGGACCCTCACCGAACCGGCGCTGCTGGAGGCGGCGATGCACGAGGCGACGGCGATCCTGGCGCGCGGCGAGGACGGGTGAAGGACCGGACTCCGGCGGGAGCCGCTGCCCCCGCAGCGGCTCCCGCCGGAGTCCGGAGGACCCGGAGCCGGGTGCGGGCTCTGCCGCAACCCTTGACAAGCCCATTGGTCTGGACCAAATTATGCGCGCTCCCACTTCCATCCCCCCATGTACGGAGGCAGTTGTGGAACGCACCAGAGAACGAGGCCGCGGCCGGGCCAGAGACAGCACACCGGGCCGCGCCCCCCGCCGGCCCGGCGCCCGCGCCCGGCTCCGCACCCGATGGGTCGCCGCCCTCTCGGCCGGACTCCTCGCCATCGGCGGGCTCGTCGCCACCGCGACCACCGCCCGGGCCGCCGACAGCGAACTCGCCACCAACGGAGGCTTCGAGGCGGGCCTCACCGGCTGGACCTGCTCGGCGGGGAGCGGAGCCGCCGTCACCACCCCGGTCCACGGCGGCACCTCGGCGCTCAAGGCCACCCCGTCCGGCGGCGACAACGCCAAGTGCGGCCAGACCGTCACCGTCCGGCCCAACTCCCAGTACACCCTGAGCGGCTGGGTCCAGGGCGGCTACGCCTACCTCGGGGCCTCCGGCACCGGGACCACCGATGTCTACGCCTGGACCCCCTCGGCGCCCTCCTGGCAGAAGCTCTCCACCACCTTCCGTACCGGCGCCTCCACCACCTCGGTGACCGTCTACACCCACGGCTGGTACGGCACCTCCGCCTACCACGCCGACGACATCTCCGTCTTCGGCCCCGGTGGCGACCCCGTCCAGATTCCCGCCGCGCCGACCGGCCTCGCCGCCGGATCGCCCGGTTCCACCTCCGTACCGCTGAACTGGAACGCCTCGTCCGGGGCCACCGGCTACCACGTCTACCAGGGCGCCAACAAGGTCGCCTCGGTCAGCGGCACCTCGGCCACCGTCACCGGGCTGACCCCCCTGACCTCGTACACCTTCCAGGTCACCGCGGCCAACAGCGCCGGGGAGTCGCCCAAGTCGGCGGCGGTGAG
Organism: Streptomyces sp. NPDC001985; assembly: GCF_040296845.1. Taxonomy (NCBI): domain Bacteria; kingdom Bacillati; phylum Actinomycetota; class Actinomycetes; order Kitasatosporales; family Streptomycetaceae; genus Streptomyces; species Streptomyces sp. NPDC001985. The sequence continues at coordinate 32,790 of NZ_JBEOYB010000010.1, read as the reverse complement.
CGCCACCACCACCAGCGGAGGCGACCCGGGCGGCGGACTTCCGCCGCACGCCCTCGTCGGCTATCTGCACACCAGCTTCGCCAACGGCTCCGGCTACACCCGGATGGCCGACGTCCCCGACTCCTGGGACGTCATCAACCTGGCCTTCGGCGAACCCACCTCCGTCACCTCGGGCGATATCCGCTTCGGCCTCTGCCCGGTGACCGAGTGCCCGAACGTCGAGTCCACCGCCGACTTCAAGGCCGCCCTCAAGGCCAAACAGGCGGCGGGCAAGAAGGTGCTGATCTCGATCGGAGGCCAGAACGGCCAGGTCCAGCTCGCCACCACCGCCGCCCGTGACCTCTTCGTCTCCTCCGTCTCGAAGATCATCGACGAGTACGGGCTCAACGGGCTGGACATCGACTTCGAGGGCCACTCCCTCTCCCTCAACAACGGGGACACCGACTTCCGCTCGCCGACCACCCCGGTCATCGTCAATCTGATCTCCGCGGTCAAGACCCTCAAGGCGAAGTACGGCAAGGACTTCATCCTGACCATGGCGCCGGAGACCTTCTTCGTCCAGCTGGGCTACCAGTTCTACGGCTCCGGCCCCTGGGGCGGCCAGGACCCGCGCGCCGGATCGTATCTCCCGGTCATCCACGCCCTGCGGGACGACCTCAGCCTGCTCCACGTCCAGCACTACAACTCGGGCCCGATCATGGGTCTGGACAACCAGTACCACACCATGGGCTCCGCGGACTTCCACATCGCGATGGCCGACATGATGCTCACCGGCTTCCCCGTCGCGGGCAACCAGTCCCGGGTCTTCCCGCCGCTCCGCCCCGAGCAGGTCGCGATCGGACTCCCGGCCTCCACCCAGGCGGCGGGCGGCCACACCGCGCCCGCCGAGGTGAACAAGGCGCTCGACTGCCTCACCAAGAAGACCAACTGCGGCTCCTACCAGACCCACGGCACCTGGCCCGCCCTGCGCGGCCTGATGACCTGGTCGATCAACTGGGACCGCTACAACCAGTGGCAGTTCTCGCGCAATTTCGACGCCTACACCTGGAGCTGACCCCCAGCGGGCCGGCTCCCAGCGGGCCGGCTCCCAGCGGGCCGGCTCCCAACGGGCCGGCTCCCGCCCCGGCGGCGGCACAGGGACAGCAGTACGCCGCCGAGGCACAGGCTGCCGAGCACATCCAGCGGCCAGTGGTAGCCGCGCAGCACCAGACCGGTGCCCGTCGCCAGGGTCAGCACCCCGGCGGCGGGCACCGTCCATCGGAACCCCCGGTACGGGGCGAGCAGCAGCGCGGCGCCGCCGTAGGCCACCATCGCCGTCGCCGTGTGCCCCGAGGGGTAGTAGCCGGTGGCCTCGGTCAGCGGGCCCGGCCGGTCGATCAGCGCCTTCAGCGGGACGACCAGCGCGGGCACGGCGGCCATCGCGAGTACGACGCGCAGCGCGTCGTACCTCCGGGTGCCGCCGTCCCGCACCAGGGTGTACGCCAGAGACGCGGCCAGCACCGGCAGCGCCACCGCCAGGCCGCCGAGGTCGGCGAGCAGCTCCGTCAGCGGCCGGGGGCCGCGCCCGGCGATCGCGTGCTCGATCCGCTCGTCGAGGGAGCGCAGCGGTCCGCCCGCCGCGACCTGCCAGGTGATCAGCGCGAAGAGCAGCGCGCACAGCGCCGGCGGCAGAAGACGCCAAAAGGCCGGCCGCCTCGGAACAGGGGGGGTGGTTCCGAGGCAGCCGGCCTGACCGGGCCGCCGCGCGCCCCGGGGGGTTTGGGGCGTGCGGCCATCCGATCGGTGAGGAGTTCCGGAGCCCGAAGCTCCGGTGGTGTGCGCGAAGGCACGACCGGCACAGCGCTGGGGAAGCCCTGGTCCGGCTCCGCTCGCAGTCCCCTGCGAGCGAGGTGTTTCTCTCATCTGCAGAAACCGTACGGCAGGGAGAGGGGGGACCGACAGCCGGATCTCCATCCCGCCATCGGCCCCCCACACTCTCTTCACAGGTCGCGACCGTTCCGCCTGGTCGGCGACCGCCTTGTCCGGATCACCCGAACGCCATCCGAACGGGGGTACGGCCCCGCCCGGAGCGCTCCACGGCCGCCGGCCCCGGCACCGGTCAGAGAGCCGCGAACGCCTCCTCCAGGATGTCCAGGCCCTCGTTCAGCAGCTCCTCGCCGATCACCAGCGGCGGCAGGAAGCGCAGCACATTGCCGTAGGTGCCGCAGGTCAGGACCAGCAGCCCGGCGGCGTGGCACGCCTTGGCGAGCGCCGCGGCCGACGCCGCGTCCGGCTCCTTGGTCCCCCGGTCCTTCACCAGCTCGATCGCGATCATCGCGCCCCGGCCCCGGATGTCGCCGATGATGCCGAACTTCTCCTGCATCGCGGTGAGCCGCGCCTTCATGACCTCCTCGATACGCTTCGCGCGCGCGTTGAGGTCCAGCTCCCTCATGGTCTCGATCGCCCCGAGCGCCCCCGCGCACGCCACCGGGTTGCCGCCGTACGTACCGCCCAGGCCGCCGGCGTGCGCCGCGTCCATGATCTCGGCGCGGCCGGTGACGGCGGCGAGCGGCAGACCGCCCGCGATGCCCTTCGCGGTGGTGATCAGATCCGGCACCACGCCCTCGTCCTCACAGGCGAACCACTGGCCGGTCCGGCAGAAACCGGACTGGATCTCGTCGGCGACGAAGACGATCCCGTTCTCCTCGGCGAACCGCGCGATGGCCGGGAGGAAGCCCTTCGCGGGCTCGATGAAGCCGCCCTCGCCGAGCACCGGCTCGATGATGATCGCGGCGACGTTCTCCGCGCCGATCTGCTTGCTGATCTGATCGATGGCCTGCGCCGACGCCTCGGCCCCGGCATTCTCCGCCCCGGTCGGCCAGCGGTAGCCGTACGCCACCGGCACCCGGTAGACCTCGGGCGCGAACGGCCCGAAGCCCTGCTTGTACGGCATGTTCTTCGCCGTCAGCGCCATCGTGAGGTTGGTCCGGCCGTGGTAGCCGTGGTCGAAGACGACGACCGCCTGGCGCCTGGTGTGCGCGCGAGCGATCTTCACGGCGTTCTCGACCGCCTCGGCGCCCGAGTTGAACAGCGCCGACTTCTTCGCGTGGTCGCCGGGGGTGAGCTCGGCGAGCGCCTCGGCGACCTCGACGTACCCTTCGTACGGCGTCACCATGAAGCAGGTGTGCGTGAAGTCCGCGAGCTGCGCGGACGCCCGCCGCACCACGGCCTCGGCGCTCGCCCCGACACTGGTCACGGCGATGCCGGAGCCGAAGTCGATGAGCCGGTTGCCGTCGACGTCCTCGATGATCCCGCCACCGGCCCGAGCGGTGAACACGGGCAGCACGGACCCCACACCGGCGGCGACCACCGCGGCCCGGCGGGCCTGGAGCTCGATCGACTTCGGTCCGGGAATGGCGGTGACGACGCGGCGCTCCTGCGGGATCGCGGTCATGAGGGGCTCCTGGGGTGCTCGGGCTGGGCTGTTCGGACTGGAGTGTTGCGGGGGGATCGGGTGACCGGGGTGACCGGGGTGATCGGGTCGGCGTGACCGGGTGATCGGGCCGGGCCGGTCGGTCGGGCTGATCGGGCCGGTCGGTCGGGCTGGGCTCTTCGGCCCGGTGGGGTGGGACTGTGTGTTCTCCCTGCGCAGGCTAGGGGTGGGGGAGGGGGGTGGGCATGCGCCGTTCGGGAGTGTTGGGGGTGGGGGGTTGTCCGTGCCGGACATAGGCGGGGGTTCGGGGGCCGGATACTCGCCCCGGAGGTGCGTGGTGCCGCGCCGCGCGGGCACCGGAAGGGCTCCGGACCGGTGAATCGGTGAACTACCCCCACCGGGGCACTAGATTGACGGTGCACAGAGCGGGCCTGGCTGGTCAGGGGGCAGTGGTAGATGGATTCCGAAGACACATTCGACGCAGGCGGCTCACGGTCCCGTCCCGGGCCACCGCCCCCTGCCGGATGGCCGGCGAACCCCGCGGGCCCGCCCGGCCCGACGCCCCCGCCCCCCGCCCTCCCCCCGCACGCGCCCACCCGCACGACCGGCTCCGCCTCCGTGCCCCGGCCCGCCGGCCCGCCGGGCCGGCCCGCGATTCCCGCCGTACCGGGCCACGCGCCCCTCACCCGCCCCGCCGTGCTCGACTGGCTGCGCACCCCCCGCCCGGCCGCCGCCCCCGGCATCTGGCGGTTCGGCCATCGCCCCCGCCCCGAGGAGGAGCCCGATCTCGTGCCCGCGGGCCGGCTCTTCGCGGGCGCGATCATCTCCCTGCTCGCCGGCTGGCTCCTCTGGTCCCTTCTGTACAACGGCTACCTCGGCCACTACTGGGTCTGGCCCCTCCTCGTGCTGACCCCGGAGGAGTGGCAGGCCGACAACCCACCCCTCTTCGCCGCGGCCAGCTACACCTACTTCGCCCTTGTCGGCGGCGGGATGCTGGTGTTCTTCGCCCGGCTCGGCCAGGTGCCCGAGATCTGGCGCCGCTACGTCCGCCGCGAGGGACGGCCGGTCGCACCGCCGCCCCCACCCCCGGGAGCCGACCCCGCCGAGTGGCCCGAGCTGCACGCCGCCGGGCTCGCGGACGCCGCGCACGCCCTGGCCGGGGCCACCCGCACCGGCGCGCTCGGTGATGTGGACTACGCCAGGATTCGGCGCGCCTGGCAGACCGTCCAGGCCCGGCCCGACCTGCTCGCCGGTTTCACCGACACGGTCCGCAGACACGGCCCGGCCGCCTGCGCCCACCCGTCGGGCCTGCGCGATCTGCCCGTCCGGCTCGCCAGCCACGACCTGGTGACCGGGCAGGTCAGGATCGGCACCGCCGCCGACGACCCGCGCAACCCTTACGCCCGCCGCACCACCGGCGTCGCCCTCGACCCCTCCCTGCTCGGGACCTCGCTGCTCGCCGTCGGGCCGTCCGGGTCGGGGAAGAGTGTGCGGCTCGTGCGGCCGGTGGTCGAGTCGTTGTGCCTGCTGGCGCTGGCCAACCGGGCCGCCGTGGTCGCGGTGGGGGCGCAGGGGGCCGGGATCGCGCCGGATGAGGCGTTCGACCTGGTGATTTCCGTCGGGCGGGCCGACTCCACCCACGACCTGGACCTGTACGGCGGCGCCGACGACCCCGACGAGGCGGCCCGGATCGTCGCCGAGGCACTCGTCGGCGATCTCGCCGACAGCCGGCGCGCCGCCACCGCGCTGGCCCAGCTGATCGGGCCGTACCGCGGTGTGCACGGCCACTTCCCCGGCGTACCGGAGCTGCGTGAACTCCTCGGCGGCGCGCCCGCCGCCCTCGCCGCGCTGCGGGCCGCGCTCCTGGCCCGGGGCGCCCCCGAGGACGCCGCGCAACTGCGCGAGCTGGACGCCAGGGAGCGCCAGTCCGCCCGCTCCGACGACATCGGCGTCCTCCTCGCCGAGCGGATCGCCTTCCTCGACCGGCCCGCCTTCGCCCGCTTCTTCCGCGCCGACGGCGCCGGCCGCCCCTTCTCCCTGCGCGCCATCGAGCACCCGCTCAGGGTCCGGATCGACCTGCCCGAGCGCGGCCACGCCGAGGCGTCCCGGATTCTCGCCCGGCTGATCCTCGCCCAGTTCACCGAGGCCGCCCTCGGCCGCCGCGACCGCTCCCTGTTCGCCGCGCTCGTCCTGGACGACGCCACCTCCACCGTCACCGCCGACGCCGTGCGCGCCGTGCAGCGGCTGCGCTCCGTCAACGCGGGAGTCCTTCTCGCTCTGCGCACCCTGGAGGACGTGCCCGAGCCGCTGCGCGGGCCGCTGCTCGGCGCCGTCGGGTGCCGGATGGCCTTCGCCGGGCTCGCGCCCTGGGACGGCAACCGGTTCGCCGAGACCTGGGGCACCGAGTGGGTGCAGACCCGCGATGTCACCAACCGGCAGATCATCTCCGACGAGCCGCTCACCAAGGCCATGCACCTGATGCGCCGCCTGGCCACCGGGAAGGCCGTCACCGCCGAGGCGGTCACCGTCCGGGACGTCGAGCGTGCCCGCTGGTCCGCCTCCGACCTCGCCCACCTGGTGCCCGCCGGGCACGCGGTGCTCTCGCTGACCTCCGTACGGGGCGAGCACGCGCCGCCCCTGCTCGTGGACCTGAGGACCTGAGGACCCGGGGCCCGGGGGCTGGGACCCGGGGGCCCGGCATCAGGGCCCGCCGACGGGATTGCGCCGGGTATGCCCCGGACTGCCTGCTACGAGCTGGCAGAATCGGGGCACGCCGTTCATACGGGACGGCGCGGTCCCGGATCTCGCCCGCGCGCGGTCCCGACGCTCTCTGAAGGGTCCCATGCCGCTCACGCTCGCCTCCCTCGTCCAGCACTCGGCGCTCAAGCTCACCGTGCGCGCCGGGGAAGGGCGGCTGGAGACCCCTGTGCGCTGGGCGCACGTCAGCGAGCTGGCCGACCCGGTCCCGTACATGGAGGGCGGCGAACTCCTCCTCGTCACCGCGTCGACGCTGGACGCCGAGGACCCCGAGGCCATGCGCCGCTATGTGCGCAGACTGGCCGGCGCGGGTGTCGTCGGGCTCGGCTTCGGGATCGGTGTGTACTACGAGGACATTCCGCCGGCTCTTCTCGACGCCGCCCGCGAGGCGGACTTCCCCCTGCTCGCCGTGCCGCGCCGGACCCCTTTCCTCGCCATCAGCAAAGCCGTGTCGGCGGCGCTCGCCGCGGAGACCTACCGGTCGGTGACGGCCGGATTCGAGGCACAGCGCGAGCTGACCCGGGCGGCGCTCGCCGACGGCCCGGCCGGGGTCGTCGGCCGGCTGGCCGCCACCGTCGACGGCTGGGCGGCGCTGTACGACGCCTCGGGCGCGGTCGTCGCCGCGTCCCCGGAGTGGGCCGGGCGCCGGGCCGCCCGGCTCACCGCCGACGTGGAGCGGCTGCGGGAGCGCCCGGCCCCCGCGAGCGCCGTGGTCGCCGGCACCGGGGAGGACCGGGTGGAGCTCCAGTCCCTGGGCAGCGGACGCCGGGTGCGCGGCGCGCTCGCCGTGGGCACGGGCGCGGCCCTGGGCACCGCCGAGCGGTACGCGGTGCACTCCGCCGTCGCCCTGCTCACCCTCTCCACCGCCCGCTCGCGCTCCCTCCAGGAGGCGGAGGCGCGGCTCGGCGCCGCGGTGCTGCGGATGCTGCTCTCGGGCCGCCCGGACCACGCCCGCGCCGCCGCCGGGGACCTCTACGGCACCCTGCTGGACAACCCCTTCCGGCTGCTGATCGCGGAACCGGCGGGCGAGGCGGCCGCACAGCAGGCCGGGTCCTCCGTCGCGGCTCTCGCGGAGCTGCTGGAGTCGGCCGCCGCCCGTGCCGGGGAGGCCGTGCTCCTCGTCCCGGACAACGGGGAGCGCCTGGTGGTGCTCGCCGCCGACGCGGGCGCCGTGCTGGCCGCCTGCACCGCCGCGTACGGGGCGGGGGAGGCCGAGGAGGCCGGACTCGTCATCGGGCTCTCCGCACCCGCCGGACCGGTCGCGGTGGCCGCCGCGTACAAACAGTCCGAGCAGGCCCTCTCGGTCGCCCGCCGGCGCGGCCGTGCCCTGGTCGAGCAGGAGGAGCTGGCCGCGGGCTCCCTCCTTCCCCTTCTCGCCGACGACGCCGTCCGGGCCTTCGCGGACGGCATGCTGCGCGCGCTCCACGAGCACGACGCGAAGGGCCGCGGCGATCTGGTGGCCTCGCTGCGGGCCTGGCTCTCCCGGCACGGGCAGTGGGACGCCGCCGCCGCGGACCTCGGGGTCCACCGCCACACCCTGCGCTACCGCATGCGGCGGGTCGAGGAGATCCTCGGCCGGTCGCTGGACGATCCGGATGTCCGGATGGAGCTGTGGCTCGCCCTGAAGTCGACCACGGAGGCCGACCCGTCCCTCTGAACGGTTCGGTCGGGGGTGGCCGGGGTGGCCCGCCCCGGACCGCCCCGCGCCCCGACCGCCCGCGTCCACCTCGCGCCCGTGCCCCGGCCGCCCGCGCCTGGACCGCCCCGCGCCCCGACCGCCCGCGTCCACCTCGCGCCCGCGCCCCGGCCGCCCGCGCCTGGACCGCCCCGCGCCCCGACCGCCCCCGCCGTCCCCCGACGGACGCGCCAATGCGTCGGAGAAGCGACCCCCACCACTCCACCCCGGACAAGCCTCGAAGTGCCCCGGCGGTCCTACCGTGGTCGGACGCACCCCCTATCTCGGAAGGGCCGGGACATGACCTCCACCCACGCCTTCTGGCTCGCCGGCCGCCAGGCCACCGGCGAGACCTCCTTCGATGTCACCAACTCGTGGGACGGACGTCTCGTCGGCACGGTCTCCATCCCGACCGAGGACCAGGTCGAGGAGGCCGTCGCCGCCGCGCACGCCGTGCGCGAGGAGTTCGCCGCCACCCCGGCCCATGTCCGCGCCGCGGCCCTCGACCATGTCTCCCGGCGCCTCCTGGAGCGCACCGAGGAGATCGCCCGGCTGATCTCCGCCGAGAACGGCAAGCCCGTCAAGTGGGCGCGCGGCGAGGTCGGCCGCGCCGTCTCGGTCTTCCGCTTCGCCGCCGAGGAGGCCCGCCGCTTCAACGGGGGCGAGGCCCAGCGCCTGGACACCGACGCCGGCGGCACCGGGCGGCTCGCCCTGACCCGGCGCATCCCCAAGGGCGTGGTCCTCGGCATCGCGCCGTTCAACTTCCCGCTCAACCTCAGCGCCCACAAGGTGGCCCCGGCCATCGCCGTCGGCGCGCCCATCATCCTCAAGCCCGCCCCGGCCACCCCGCTCTCCTCGCTGGTCCTGGGCGAGCTGCTCGCCGAGACCGATCTGCCGGCCGGCTCCTGGTCCGTGCTGACGGTCCCCAACGACCGGATGCCCGCCCTGGTCCAGGACGAGCGCCTCCCGGTGATCTCCTTCACCGGCTCCGGCCCGGTCGGTTACGCGATCATGGACTCGGTCCCCCGCAAGCACTGCACCCTGGAGCTGGGCGGCAACGGCGCCGCCGTCGTCCTGTCCGACTGGGCGTCCGAGCAGGACCTGGACTGGGCGGCGAGCCGGATCGCCACCTTCTCCAACTATCAGGGCGGCCAGTCCTGCATCTCCGTCCAGCGGGTGATCGCCGACACCTCCGTGTACGACCGGCTGCTGCCGAGGATCGTCGCCGCCGTGGAGGCCCAGGTCACCGGCGACCCCTCCGACGACGCCACCGATGTCGGCCCGCTGGTCAGCGAGGACGCGGCGCGGCGCGTCGAGTCCTGGGTGGACGAGGCGGTCACCGCCGGCGCGAAGCTGCTCACCGGAGGCGTCCGTACCGGCTCCAGCTACGCGCCCACCGTCCTCACCGAGGTCCCGGCCGGCACCGATGTCGCCTGCGAGGAGATCTTCGGCCCGGTCCTCACGGTCACCCGGGTGGACGGCGAGGCCGAGGCGTTCGCCGCCGTCAACGACTCCAAGTACGGCCTCCAGGCGGGTGTCTTCACCCACGACCTGCGGACCGCCTTCCGGGCCCACCGGGCGCTGGAGGTCGGCGGCGTGATCATCGGCGATGTGCCGTCCTACCGGGCCGACCAGATGCCGTACGGCGGGGCCAAGCAGTCCGGCGTCGGCCGGGAGGGCGTCGCCTACGCGATGGACGACTACACCTATGAGCGCGTGCTGGTCCTCACCGGACTCGCGCTGTAGGACGGCCGCGCGGCTGTCGGGCCGTACGGACGGGAACGGACGGGAACGAGCCGGGCCGGACCGAGCCGGACCGGACCGAGCCGGGCCGGACCACACCGGACCCGGAACGGCGTGCGGACCGCGGCCGGAGCCCACTGTGCGGGGGCTCCGGCCGCGGTCCGTTCCGGGCCCGGTCCGCTCCGGGTGCGGCGGGCGCTCGCCCGACTGCCCCCGGCAGACTGGTGGGAGCCCGCGGAATCGGGTACTACGGACGGGTAGCACCAGTCGGTAGGAGACCGGCTCCCCACTCCCGATTCCCGACTCGCGGCGAGGTGGACCTCATGACCGCACCACTGGAGAAGGACCGTCCCCCCAAGGTCACCGAGCAGGAGGCACGGCAGGTCGCCGAGGCCGCGCGCGAGCAGGACTGGCGCAGGCCCAGCTTCGCCAAGGAACTCTTCCTGGGCCGCTTCCGGCTCGATCTGATCCATCCGCACCCGCTGCCCGCGGCCGAGGACACCCAGCGCGGCGAGGAGTTCCTCGCCAGGCTCCGCGAATTCTGCGAGACCCGCGTCGACGGCGCCCGCATCGAGCGCGAGGACCGCATCCCCGACGAGGTGATCAACGGTCTCAGGGAGATCGGCGCGCTCGGGATGAAGATCGACATCAAGTACGGCGGCCTGGGCCTCACCCAGGTGTACTACAACAGGGCGCTCGCCCTGGCCGGCACCGCCAGCCCCGCGATCGGCGCCCTGCTCTCCGCCCACCAGTCCATCGGCGTACCGCAGCCGCTCAAGACCTTCGGCACCGAGGAGCAGAAGGACACCTTTCTGCCCCGGCTGGCCCGTACCGACATCTCGGCCTTCCTCCTCACCGAGCCCGATGTCGGCTCGGACCCCGCGCGCCTGGCCACCACGGCCGTGCCCGACGGCGACGACTACGTCCTGGACGGCGTCAAGCTGTGGACGACCAACGGTGTCGTCGCCGACCTCCTGGTGGTCATGGCCCGGGTCCCGGCGTCGGAGGGCCACCGGGGCGGCATCACCGCCTTCGTGGTCGAGGCCGGGAGCGAGGGCATCACCGTCGAGCACCGCAACACCTTCATGGGCCTGCGCGGACTGGAGAACGGCGTCACCCGCTTCCACGGGGTCCGGGTCCCGGCCGCCAACCGGATCGGAGCGGAGGGCGCGGGGCTCAAGATCGCCCTGACCACCCTCAACACCGGGCGGCTCTCCCTCCCCGCCATGTGTGTCGGCGCGGGCAAATGGTGTCTGAAGATCGCCCGTGAGTGGTCGGCGGAACGGGAGCAGTGGGGCAAACCGGTCGCCCGGCACGAGGCCGTCGGAGCGAAGATCTCCTTCATCGCGGCGACCACCTTCGCCCTGGAGGCCGTGCTCGACCTCTCCTCCCAGATGGCCGACGAGGACCGCAACGACATCCGGATCGAGGCGGCGCTCGCCAAGCTCTACGGCTCCGAGATGGCCTGGCTGATGGCGGACGAGCTGGTGCAGATCCGCGGCGGACGCGGCTTCGAGACCGCCGACTCGCTGGCCGCGCGCGGCGAGCGCGCCGTACCGGCCGAGCAGATGCTGCGCGATCTGCGCATCAACCGGATCTTCGAGGGCTCCACCGAGATCATGCATCTGCTGATCGCCCGCGAGGCCGTCGACGCCCACCTCAAGGTCGCCGGTGACCTCATCGACCCGGAGAAGTCCCTCGGCGACAAGGCGCGGGCGGGGGCGCAGGCCACCGCGTTCTACGCCCGCTGGCTCCCGAGGCTGGTCGCGGGCCCGGGCGGACTGCCGGGCTCGTACGGCGAGTTCCATCCGGCCGGCCACCCGGATCTCGCCGGGCATCTGCGCTATGTCGAGCGCTCGGCCCGCAAGCTCGCCCGGTCCACCTTCTACGCCATGTCCCGCTGGCAGGGGCGGATGGAGACCAAGCAGGGGTTCCTCGGGCGGATCGTGGACATCGGCGCGGAGCTGTTCGCGATGAGCGCCGCCTGTGTCCGCGCGGAGCTGCTGCGCACCGGCGAGGGGCACGGCCGTGAGGCCTATCAACTGGCGGACGTCTTCTGCCGGCAGGCCCGGATCAGGGTCGAGGAGCTGTTCGGCCGGCTGTGGAACAACACCGACGACATCGACGGCAGGGTGGTGGACGGGGTGCTCTCCGGGCGGTACGCCTGGCTGGAGGAGGGGATCGTCGACCCCAGCGGCGAGGGCCCCTGGATCGGGGACGCCACTCCCGGCCCCTCCGGCCGGGAGAACGTCCACCGCCCGATCCGCTGAGGCGGCGCGCCGTCCGTGAGCCGGACCCCGTGCGTGGGCGGGTCCCGCGCACGGGCGGGTCACAGGCGCGGGGCCCGGGTCACGGGCGCGGGGCCCGGGTCACGGGCGCGGGGCCCGGGTCACGGGCGCGCCCGGACCGCCCCGCCCGGACCGCCCCGCCCGGCCGGTACCGCGCCGGCCGAATCCGGAATCCCGGATACCGGCGGCGTCCGGTGTCCCGATGTCAGCCGACCCGGGCACCGCTGTCCTTCCGCGCCGGGTTTACGGCCACAATGGGGGGATGAGCGACAGCCCATCCCCCCTCGCCGACCCGCATATCGCCTTCGACCCGACCGAAGGGCGCCGGGACATCGTCGTCCTCGGCTCCACCGGGTCCATCGGAACCCAGGCGATCGACCTCGTTCTCCGCAACCCCGACCGGTTCCGCGTCACCGCCCTGTCGGCGGCCGGCGGCCGGGTGGGTCTCCTGGCCGAGCAGGCCAGGCGGCTGCGGGTCGCGACGGTCGCCGTGGCCCGCGAGGAGGCCGTGCCCGCGCTGCGCGAGGCGCTGGAGGCGAACTACGGCGGCGAGCCCCTGCCCGAGATCCTCGCCGGACCCGGAGCCGCCGCCGAGCTGGCCGCCTCCGCGTGCCACACCGTGCTCAACGGCATCACCGGCTCCATCGGACTCGCCCCGACCCTCGCCGCCCTCACGGCGGGCCGCACCCTGGCCCTCGCCAACAAGGAGTCGCTCATCGTCGGCGGGCCGCTGGTGAAGGCCATCGCCCGGCCCGGCCAGATCATCCCCGTGGACTCCGAGCACACCGCGATCTTCCAGTCGCTGGCCTCCGGCACCCGGGCCGATGTCCGCAAGCTCGTCGTCACCGCGTCCGGCGGGCCCTTCCGGGGCCGCACCCGGGCGCAGCTCGCGGACGTCACCCCCAAGGAGGCCCTCGACCACCCCACCTGGGCCATGGGCCCGGTGATCACGGTCAACAGCGCCACCCTGGTCAACAAGGGCCTGGAGGTCATCGAGGCGCATCTCCTCTACGACGTGCCCTTCGACCGGATCGAGGTCGTCGTCCACCCGCAGTCGTATGTTCACTCCATGGTGGAGTTCATCGACGGCTCGACCATCGCCCAGGCCACCCCGCCCGATATGACCGGTTCCATCGCCGTCGGCATCGGCTGGCCCGAACGGGTGCCCGACGCCGCGCCCGCCTTCGACTGGACCCGCGCCTCGTCCTGGGAGTTCTTCCCGCTGGACACCGAGGCGTTTCCGTCCGTGGGACTCGCCCGCCGTGTGGGGGAGCTGGGCGGGACGGCCCCGGCGGTGTTCAATGCCGCCAATGAGGAGTGCGTGGACGCGTTCCTCGCCGGACGGCTGCCGTTCAACGGAATCATGGATACGGTCACCGAAGTCGTCGCCGAACACGGAGCGCCGTCCGGGGGAACCACGCTGACGGTCGGCGACGTTCTGGAAGCGGAGAGCTGGGCCCGGACCAGGGCCCGGGAACTGGCAGGGAAAGCCACAGCGGAGGCTCGCGCATGACGTTGCTGTTGACGGTCCTCGGCATAGCGCTGTTCGCCGTGGGCCTGTTGTTCTCGATCGCCTTTCACGAACTCGGCCATCTCTCCACGGCCAAGCTCTTCGGTATCCGGGTCCCGCAGTACATGGTCGGCTTCGGCCCCACCCTCTGGTCCCGCCACCGCGGCGAGACGGAGTACGGGATCAAGGCCATCCCCATGGGCGGCTACATTCGCATGATCGGAATGTTCCCGCCCGGCGCGGACGGACGGCTGGAGGCCCGCTCCACCTCCCCCTGGCGCGGAATGATCGAGGACGCGCGCACCGCCGCGTACGAGGAACTTCAGCCGGGCGACGAGAAGCGGCTCTTCTACACGCGCAAGCCGTGGAAGCGCGTCATCGTGATGTTCGCCGGGCCTTTCATGAATCTGATCCTCGCCGTGGTGATCTTCATCGGTGTCGCGATGAGCTTCGGATTCGCCACCCAGACCACCGAGGTCGCCGGCGTCCCCAAATGCGTGATCGAGCAGAGCGAGAAGCGCGACAAGTGCGCCCCGGGCGACCCGGTCTCGCCCGCCCAGCTCGCCGGGCTGAAGGCCGGAGACGAGATCGTCGCCTTCAACGGCGAGAAGGTGACCGCCTGGCCCCAGCTCTCGGAGCGCATCCGCGACACCATCGGCCCCGCCACCATCACCGTCGAGCGGGACGGCGCGCAGCGGGTCCTGCACGCCGAGCTGATCGAGAACGAGGTGGTCAGGAAGGACGCCGACGGCGAGGTCGTCCCCGAGGACTATGTCGACGCCGGCTACCTCGGCTTCGTCGCCAAGACGGAGATCATCCCGCTCTCCTTCCCCGACTCGGTCGACCGCATGGGCGGCATGATCGAGAACGGTGTGGAGTCGATCATCGCCCTCCCCGCCAAGGTCCCCGACCTCTGGGACGCGGCCTTCGGCGACGGCGAGCGCAAGGACGACTCACCGGTCGGGGTCCTCGGCGCCGCCCGCATCAGCGGCGAGGTGATGAATCTCGATGTGCCCACCCAGAACATCGTCGCCACCTTCATGCTGCTGCTCGCCGGCTTCAATCTCTCCCTCTTCCTCTTCAATATGCTCCCGCTGCTCCCGCTGGACGGCGGGCATATCGCGGGAGCGCTCTGGGAGTCGCTCCGCCGCAAGGTCGCCCGGCTCTTCCGGCGGCCCGATCCCGGCCCCTTCGACGTGGCCAAGCTGATGCCGGTCGCCTATGTGGTCGCCGGGATCTTCATCTGCTTCACCCTGCTGGTGCTGGTCGCCGACATCGTCAACCCCGTCAAGATCAGCTGACCGGAACCGAACAGATGAGCGGCCGGGTGCACTCAGTGCCCGGCCGCTCACCATTCCGGCGGGTCCGTGCGCCTCTCCCCGCGCGCGATGTGCTCGGCGCGACCGAGGTGCCGTAATCTCGACTGCTGGAGCCCGCCGATTTCGGGACCTCGATCCACACCTTGGGGTTGCACAGCAGATGACCGCGATTTCTCTCGGTATGCCTTCCGTTCCGACCAAGCTCGCCGACCGGCGCGTCAGCCGGCAGATCCAGGTCGGCTCGGTCGCCGTCGGTGGCGACGCTCCCGTATCCGTGCAGTCGATGACGACGACGCGGACGTCGGACATCGGTGCGACGTTGCAGCAGATCGCGGAGTTGACGGCGTCGGGCTGTCAGATCGTGCGGGTGGCGTGTCCGACGCAGGACGACGCGGACGCGCTGGCGACGATCGCGCGGAAGTCGCAGATCCCGGTGATCGCGGATATTCACTTCCAGCCGAAGTACGTGTTCGCGGCGATCGACGCGGGGTGTGCGGCGGTGCGGGTGAATCCGGGGAACATCAAGCAGTTCGACGACAAGGTGCGGGAGATCGCGCGGGCGGCGTCGCAGAGCGGGACGCCGATCCGGATCGGGGTGAACGCGGGGTCGCTGGACGCGCGTCTGCTGGCGAAGTACGGGAAGGCGACGCCGGACGCGCTGGTGGAGTCGGCGCTGTGGGAGGCGTCGCTGTTCGAGGAGCACGGGTTCGGGGACATCAAGATCTCGGTGAAGCACAATGATCCGGTCGTGATGGTGAACGCGTACCGGAAGCTGGCGGCGGCGTGTGATTATCCGCTGCATCTGGGGGTGACGGAGGCGGGTCCGGCGTTCCAGGGGACGATCAAGTCGGCGGTGGCGTTCGGCGCGCTGCTGAGCGAGGGGATCGGGGACACGATCCGGGTGTCGCTGTCGGCTCCTCCGGCGGAGGAGGTCAAGGTGGGTATCCAGATTCTGGAGTCGCTGAATCTGCGGCAGCGGCGGCTGGAGATCGTGTCGTGTCCGTCGTGCGGGCGGGCGCAGGTGGATGTGTACAAGCTGGCGGACGAGGTGTCGGCGGGGCTGGAGGGTATGGAGGTGCCGCTGCGGGTGGCGGTGATGGGGTGTGTGGTGAACGGGCCGGGTGAGGCGCGTGAGGCGGACCTCGGGGTGGCGTCGGGGAACGGCAAGGGGCAGATCTTCGTCAAGGGCGAGGTCATCAAGACGGTCCCGGAGTCGAAGATCGTGGAGACGCTGATCGAGGAGGCGCTGAAGATCGCCGAGCAGATGGAGAAGGACGGTATCGCCTCCGGCGAACCCCAGGTCTCCATCAGCTGACCCCGGCATGTTTTCGGCCCCGCCCGCGCTCCGCGCGAGCGGGGCCCTCCCTGCGCTCGGCACCCGGCCCACCCGGCAGGTACAGTGCGGAGATCGGCAGACGGCAGGTGAGGCCCCCCAGTGTTGACGCAGACCACCACCCGGGTCCTCGAACCCGGCGACCTCGGCGCGGCGCTCGCCGTCCTGGAGAGCGAACCCGTCGCCAACGCCTTCGTCACCTCACGCGTCCAGGTCGCGGGGCTCGACCCCTGGCGCCTCGGCGGTGAGATGTGGGGCTGGTACGCCGACGGCAGACTCCGCTCCCTGTGCTACTCGGGCGCCAATCTCGTCCCCATCTGCGCCGGCCCCGAGGCCGTCCGCGCCTTCGCCGACCGCGCCCGCCGCGCGGGCCGCCGCTGCTCGTCCATCGTCGGCCCCGCCGAGCCCACCGCCCAGCTGTGGCGCCTCCTCGAACCGAGCTGGGGCCCCGCCCGGGACGTGCGCCCCCGCCAGCCCCTGATGGTCACCGACCGGCTGCCCGACACCGTCCGGCCCGATCCCCTGGTCCGCCGCATCCGCAAGGACGAGATGGACGTGATCATGCCCGCGTGCATCGCCATGTTCACCGAGGAGGTCGGGGTCTCCCCGATGGCGGGCGACGGCGGGCTGCTCTACCAGGCGCGGGTCGCCGAACTCGTCGGCGCGGGCCGCTCCTTCGCCCGGATCGAGGACGGCCGGGTGATCTTCAAGGCCGAGATCGGCGCCGCCACCACCCAGGCCTGCCAGATCCAGGGTGTCTGGGTGGACCCCGAGTTCCGGGGCAGGGGCCTCTCGGAGACCGGTATGGCCGCCGTCCTGCGGTACGCCATCGCCGATGTCGCCCCGGTCGTCAGCCTGTACGTCAACGACTACAACACCCCCGCGAGAGCGGCCTACCGGCGCGTGGGCTTCGAGGAGACCGGGGCGTTCATGAGCGTCCTGTTCTGACCCCCAGTAGGGTTTCGCGCATGGCAGCCCTCCCCGACGTCGTGGTCGAACCCATCGACCTCACCACCCGGATCGACGAAGCCCTCGCGGTGCAGGCGCTCGCCTTCGGGCTCGCCGAGGACGAGATCGAGGTCCGCCGGCACATCGTCCACCGCCACCTCCTCCAGCCGGGTGCCCGCGCCCTCGGCGCGCTCACCGGGACGGGGCGCCTCGTCGGCTTCGTCTACGGCATGCCCAACGACCGCAGGCACTGGTGGTCCACCGTCGTGGAGCCGTATCTGCGCCGCACCGGCAGCGAGGGGTGGCTGGACGGCTCCTTCGTGATCACCGAACTCCATGTGCACCCCGCCTTCCAGGCGCGCGGGATCGGCCGCGAACTGATCACCACCCTCACCGACGGCGCGGACCAGCCCCGCTCGATCCTCTCCGCGATCGACATCGAGTCCCCGGCCCGGGGCCTCTACCGCGCCCTCGGGTACGAGGACCTCGCCCGCCATGTTCTGTTCCCCAGCGCGCCGAGTCCGTACGCCGTGATGGGCGCCCCGCTGCCCCTGCGGCGCGACAACTGATTTCCGCCCTCACCCGCCACCCGGCTAACCTCTCGACACCACCCTTTCTTGACGCAGGAGAGTTCCCCATGGCAGCCCAGGTCCAGCGCATGTCCCGTCTGATGGTCAAGACACTGCGCGACGACCCTGCCGACGCGGAGACACTCAGCCACAAGCTGCTGGTCCGGGCCGGGTACGTACGCCGCAACGCCGCCGGGATCTGGTCCTGGCTGCCGCTCGGCAAGCAGGTCCTGGAGAACGTCACCCGCGTGGTGCGCGAGGAGATGGACGCGATCGGCGGGCAGGAGGTCCTGCTGCCCGCGCTCCTGCCGAGGGAGCCGTACGAGGAGAGCGGGCGCTGGGCCGAGTACGGCGCGGAGCTGTTCCGGCTCAAGGACCGCAAGGGCGCGGACTACCTCCTCGGCCCCACCCACGAGGAGATCTTCACCCTTCTGGTGAAGGACCAGTGCACCTCCTACAAGGACCTGCCGGTCACGCTCTACCAGATCCAGACGAAGTACCGCGACGAGGCCCGCCCGCGCTCGGGCATCCTGCGCAGCCGCGAGTTCCTGATGAAGGACTCGTACTCCTTCGACACCACGGACGAAGGGCTCGCCGAGTCGTACGCCCGGCACCGCCAGGCGTACATCAACATCTTCCAGCGGCTCGGCCTGGAGCACCGGATCGTGTCGGCGGTCTCGGGCGCGATGGGCGGCTCGGCGTCGGAGGAGTTCCTGGCCCCGGCCGCGGCGGGCGAGGACACGTTCGTGTACTGCCCCTCCTGCGACTACGCGGCCAACACCGAGGCCGTGACCTACGCCGCGCGGCCCCCCGCCGCCGTCGAGCACCCGCCGGTGGAGGAGCTGGACACCCCGGACACCCCGACCATCGAGACCCTCGCCGCGCACCTGGGCGTCCCCGCCTCCGCGACCCTGAAGAACCTCCTGGTCAAGGTGGACGGCGAGATCGTCGCGGTCGGCGTGCCCGGAGACCGCGAGGTGGACCTCGGCAAGCTCTCCGAGCACCTCGCGCCCGCGCAGGTCGAGCTGGTGACCGCCGACGACTTCACCGGCCGCCCCGACCTGGTGCGCGGGTATGTGGGTCCGCAGGGCCTGGAGAAGGTCCGCTGCCTCGCCGACCCGAGGGTGGCCGAGGGCACCGCGTGGATCACCGGGGCCAACAAGGACGGCGTCCACGCGAAGAACGTCGTCGTGGGGCGGGACTTCACCGTCGACGAGTACCTCGACGTCGTGGTCGTCCAGGACGGCGACCCCTGCCCGAAGTGCGGCACGGGGCTGAAGCTCGACCGGGCGATTGAAATCGGCCATATCTTCCAGCTCGGCCGCAAGTACGCGGACGCCTTCCAGCTCGATGTGCTGGGGCAGCAGGGGAAGCCGGTCCGGGTCACGATGGGCTCGTACGGCGTCGGTGTCTCGCGCGCGGTCGCCGCGCTGGCGGAGCAGACGGCGGACGGGCAGGGGCTGTGCTGGCCGGCGGAGATCGCTCCGGCGGATGTGCACGTGGTGGCCGCCGGGAAGGCCGCGCAGACCGAGCTGGCGCTCGATGTGGCGGAGCAGTTGGCGGCGGCGGGGCTGCGGGTGCTGGTGGATGAGCGGGCGGGGGTGTCGCCGGGGGTGAAGTTCACCGACGCGGAGCTGATCGGCGTGCCCAAGATCCTGGTGGCGGGGCGCCGCTCGGCGGAGGGGGTCGTCGAGCTGAAGGACCGCCGCACGGGCGAGCGCGAGGAACTCCCGGTGGCCGAGGCAATCACGCGCCTCCGCCCCTAGGTCGTCTCTTTCGGATCGTGCCGGGCTCGCGAGCCCCGGCACCGCGCCTCGCCGCGTTGTCGTCGGTCGCCGGTGCTCCGCGTGGGCTCGCTCCCCGCCTCGCGATCCACGGCACCGGACCCCGCTCACCGATCCGGCCCGATCCGAAAGAAACTCCCCAGCCCCTCCCCGGGGGCTCCCCGCGCGACCGGCACCCGCACGGCGCGGGCCCGTGTCGGGGGCCGGCCCCGAGCCCCCGCGCCTCAATCGCCGGCGGGGCTGAGAAATCCCAGCCCGTCCGGCGTTTGAGGACGGACCTCTCGTCACGGGTGGCCCGAGCATTCCCAGCCCGTCCGGCGTTTGAGGACGGACCTCTCGTCACGGGTGGCCCGAGCAATCCCAGCCCGTCCGGCGTTTGAGGACGGACCCTGTGCCACAGGACCCCGCACGGTGCGGGCCACGGTCGGGGGCCGGCCCCTAGCCCCCGCGCCTCAATCGCCGGCGGGGCTGAGAAATCCCAGCCTGTCCGGCGTTTGAGGACGGACCTCGGGTGACGGGTGGCCCGAGCATTCCCAGCCCGTCCGGCGTTTGAGGACGGACCTCTCGTCACGGGTGGCCCGAGCAATCCCAGCCCGTCCGGCGTTTGAGGACGGGGCCCGGGCCCCCGGCCCGGGTCAGAGCCAGGAGGCGAATTCCAGGGTCAGCTCCGCCTCGCGGAGCCTCCCCGCGGCCACCCCCCGCATCCCCGACTCCACCGCCCTGAACAACCCCCACCCCCGCACCCTCTCCGCATCCACCTCCAGCGAATCCGCCAGCCTCCGCACCCTGCGGCGCGCCGCCGACGGGCCGGACGAGGCCGCGATCAGATCCTCCGCGCGGTCGCGGACCAGACGGGCCAGGTCGTAGGCGCGTTCGCCGACCACCGGCTCGGGGCCCACCGCGAGCCAGGGGGTGCGGTCGGCCGCCAGCACCTTCCCCTGGCGGAAGGCACCGTGCAGCAGAAGGCTCTCCGGCGCGTCGGCCACCAGCTCGTCGCGCCGCTCCAGCGCCGCCGCCACCAGCGGATCGTCCAGCCCCCGCAGCCCCCGCGCCTGCCGGTCCGTCCGCTCCGCCACCGTCTCGAACCCGTGCCCCGCCGGCGGCGGAGTCCACAGCCGCCGCACGATCCCCGCCGCCTCCAGCAGCGCCTTCGCCTCCGGCAGCGACCGCAGCGACACCTCCGGGTGCAGCCGCTCCAGCAGCAGCGCGTCCCCCGTGTCCCCCATGGCCAGCGGCTCGACCGAACCCCACCCGCCCCAGTGCTCCAGGGCGGCCCGCTCCAGCGCCGGAAGGGCCTGCGGAGGGGCGAGCTTCAGCGCCGCCGGGGTGCCGTCGGCCCGCCGCACCAGAAGGATCAGACCGCTTCGGCCGCCCGGCGCCAGGACCCGCTCCACCTCCAGGCCGAGCCGGGCCACCGTCTCCTCGGCGATTCCGGGCAGCCGCCCGAGCCACGGGTCGCTCTCGCCGAGCGCCCGCACCAGACGCCGGGGCGCTTCAAAACCCATGCGCGCGTGGCTCCCTATCCCTTGTCCGCAGTTGTCACGGCCGCGCCCGCTCGGCGAGCCCCGGAAAGGCTACGCCGCTGCCCCGCCACCGGACCGCCCGGACCGCCGCTTCCCGCAGCGCCACCGCGGCCTCCCGCCGCAGCCCGCCCTCCCCGGCGCGCACCAGATCGGAGTAGACACCCGCCACCCGGTCCTCCAGATACGCGGCGAGCCGCACCGCCGCGGGCCCGTCGGGCACCGGGAACGGCAGCGTGTAGGCGGCAGCCGCCGGCACGGGCTCACCGCCCAGATCCCGTACGGCGCGCGCGAGCCCGTCCCGCCGGGCCCGGTGCGCCGCGTGCGCGGCGCTCGCCTCGCCCGCGCGCTCCTCGCCGACCCGGGCGCCGACCACCCCGTACCCGTACACCGCCGCGTGCTCCGCGGCCAGCGCCGCCTGCACGGCGGTGACCCGCGCCTTCCTCTTCCCGTCCGTCCCGCTCACCGTGGACCGTCCTCCGTCAGCAGATAGGCGTGCGCGGCCCCCGCCGCCGCCAGTGACGCCAGCAGCCGGGCGAACTCCGGATCGGCGGTCTCCAGGGCCGAGGAGTGCACATCGGCGGTGCGGCGCTCCGCGTCCGCCAGCGCCGCGAGCGCGAGCGGCTCCTCGGCCGGCACCCGCGCCGAGGGCCCCGCCGCCCCCTGCGCCCCGGCCGTCCCCGCCCCGCCGAGCGCCGTGATGTGCTCGGCGACCGACGCCCGCAGCGCGGTCAGCCGCGCGGCCAGCCCGGGGTGGCGCGCGATCGTGGCGTCGTAGCGGTCGCGCAGCGCCCCGCTCGCCGCCGCCGCCCGCCGGCGCGCCGCCGCCGCGGCCCGTACCCGCTCGGCCTCCGCCGCGGACCCCGCGCCCCGGGAGCCCTCCGTGCAGCCCGTGAGGGCGCCCGCCGCGACCACACCCGTCACCATGAGCACACGTCTGCGTGTCGTCCCCGGGTGCCCCACGCACGTCTCCCTCGACCCTCGGTGATCATCGCCGCAGGCGAGCGTACCCCTGGGGCCCCGGAGGTGGACGGCAACACCCTCCGGGACCGGATACCCTTTGATTCGACACGCGACGATCCCACAACAGCACACGCGGCCGAGGAGTCACCCGGATGAGCACCACCCAGAGCGAGAGGCTGCGCGCGTTGCTGGAACCGCTCGTCAGCGCCGCGGACCTGGACCTGGATGAGATCGAGATCTCCCGCGCCGGACGCCGCCGTCAGCTCAGGATCACCGTGGACTCCGACGAGGGCGCCACCCTGGACGCCTGCGCCGAGCTGAGCCGGGCCATCTCCGAGAAGCTGGACGAGACCGACGCCATGGGCGAGGAGGAGTACGTCCTCGAAGTCGGCTCCCCCGGCGCCGAGCGCCCCCTGACCGAGCACCGCCACTACGCGCGTGCCGTCGGACGGCTGGTGAGGTTCCACCTCGGGGACGGCGGCGAAGTGGTCGCGCGCATCCTCACCGCGGACGGTGAAGGGCTCGATCTGGAAGTGCCCGGCGTCAAGGGGCGCAAGCCCACCGCCCGCCGCATCGCCTTCGCGGAGATCGAGCGGGCGCGTGTGGAGATCGAGTTCAACCGCAAGGACAAGAAGGAAGAGGAGGCGTAGCCGTGGACATCGACGTAAAGCTCCTGAAGGGCTTGGCACAAGAGAAGGAGATCCCCTTCGACCTGCTGGTCGAGGCGATCGAGTCGGCCCTCCTCATCGCGTACCACCGCACCGACGGCAGCCGCCGCCACGCGCGGGTCGTGCTGAGCCGCGACACCGGCCATGTGACCGTCTGGGCCAAGGAGGACGCCGCCGATCTGGAGGAGGGCCAGGAGCCCAAGGAGTTCGACGACACCCCGTCGGACTTCGGCCGGATCGCCGCCACCACCGCCCGCCAGGTCATCCAGCAGCGCCTGCGCGACGCCGAGAACGACGTCACCTTCGGCGAGTACGCCCGCCGCGAGGGCGATGTGGTCTCCGGCATGGTCCAGCAGGGCAAGGACCCCAAGAACGTCCTGGTCAGGCTGGACGACAAGCTGGAGGCCATCCTGCCGGTGCAGGAGCAGGTCCCGGGCGAGGAGTACACCCACGGCCTGCGGCTGCGCACCTATGTGGTGCGGGTCGCCCGGGGTGTGCGCGGTCCGTCCGTGACGCTCTCGCGCACCCACCCCAATCTGGTGAAGAAGCTCTTCGCGCTGGAGGTCCCGGAGATCGCGGACGGCAGTGTCGAGATCTCGGCCATCGCCCGCGAGGCCGGCCACCGCACCAAGATCGCGGTCCGCTCCACCCGCTCCGGGCTCAACGCCAAGGGCGCGTGCATCGGTCCCATGGGCGGCCGGGTCCGCAATGTCATGGCCGAGCTGCACGGCGAGAAGATCGACATCGTGGACTGGTCGGACGACCCGGCCGACATGGTCGCCAACGCGCTCTCCCCGGCACGGGTGAGCAAGGTCGAGGTCGTGGACCTCGCGGCGCGCTCCGCCCGGGTGACCGTGCCGGACTACCAGCTCTCGCTGGCGATCGGCAAGGAGGGCCAGAACGCCCGCCTCGCCGCCCGTCTCACCGGCTGGCGCATCGACATCCGCCCGGACACCGAGCAGAGCGAGGGCTCCGCTCCCGACCGGGACTGACGACCACACCGACCATGGCCGGATTTCGGCCATGGTCGGAGAAATTCCGGCGCGGCCGGGAAGTAATCCGGCGAGGATGCCGTTGCCACAGCAGCGGCATGGCACCGAGAACGAGACAACGATCGTTCGATTCTTGCCCCACGGGGATGAGGTCGCTACGGGGAGGTAGACTTAATCGTGTCTGGCCGGACGCCCGCCCGCCCACGCCCTGAACGCACATGTGTGGGGTGCCGGGAGCGAGCGGCCAAGACCGATCTGCTGCGCATTGTGGCCGTTGGAGACGACTGCGTCCCCGACGATCGCGGTACGCTGCCCGGCCGGGGTGCGTATGTACACCCCGTGCTGGTCTGTCTCGATCTTGCTGTACGACGCCGGGCATTCCCCAGGGCCTTCCGGGGCAGGGGACCGCTTGACACCTCCGCTCTGCGGCGGCGGATGGAGCAGACCAAGCAGCAGGTTCTGTAAGAAGAAGTGCGGCACGGAGCCCCGTGCGGTCAGGTACCTCGCGAGTTGGAAGTAGGTCGAGATTGCGATGAGCACTCGATGAGTACGCGATGAGTACGCCCATGAAGTAGCGACGGTCCGGCGGTAACCCGGACCTCAAAGGAGCGAAGTGGCTAAGGTCCGGGTATACGAACTCGCCAAGGAGTTCGGCGTGGAGAGCAAGGTCGTCATGGCCAAGCTCCAAGAGCTCGGTGAATTCGTCCGTTCGGCTTCCTCGACGATCGAGGCGCCGGTTGTACGCAAGCTGACAGACGCACTGCAGGGCTCGGGCGCGGGCAAGTCCCCCGCCAAGCCCGGCGCGCCCCGCAAGGCAGCGCCGTCCCCCGCCGCCCCCCGTCCGGGCGGCCCCACCCCCGGCGCGCCCTCTCCGGCCGCGCCTCGTCCGGGTGCTCCCAAGCCCGGCGCACCGGCCCCGGCTCCGGCCCCCAGGCCGGCCGCCGCGGAGGCCCCCGCGAGCAGCACCCCGGCTCCGGGCCCCCGCCCGGGTCCCAAGCCCGCCCCCGCCCGCCCCGCGGCCCCGGTGCCCCAGGCGGAGTTCTCCGCCCCGGCTCCGGCCCAGCCCGCGGCCCCGCAGGCGCCGCAGGCCGCCCGTCCCGCCGCCACCCCCGGCCCGCGCCCCGCGCGTCCGGCCCCCGGTGGTCAGCGTGACGGCGGCCAGCGCGACGGCGGTCAGCGCGACGGCGGCCGCGGTGGCGACCGCCCCGCGCGTTCCGCGCCCGGCCAGGGCGGCCCCCGCCCCGGCGGCAACCGTCCGGCCGGTCCCCGTCCGGGCAACAATCCCTTCACCTCCGGTGGCTCCACCGGAATGGCGCGTCCGCAGGCGCCCCGTCCCGGTGGCGCCCCGCGTCCCGGCGGCGGCGGTGCTCCCGGCGCCCCGCGTCCGCAGGGCGGCCCCGGTGGCGCGCCCCGTCCGCAGGGTGGTCAGGGCGGTGCCCGTCCGACTCCCGGCGCGATGCCCCGTCCGCAGGCGCCCCGTCCCGGTGGCGGCCCCGCGGGCAACCGCCCGAACCCGGGCATGATGCCGCAGCGTCCCGCTGCCGGCCCCCGTCCCGGCCCCGGTGGCGGCGGCGGTCGCGGTCCCGGTGCGGGCGCGGGCCGTCCCGGCGGTGCCGGTGCCGGCCGTCCCGGTGGCGGCGGCGGTTTCGCCGGTCGTCCCGGTGGCGGTGGCGGCGGCGGCCGTCCCGGTGGCGGCGGCGGTTTCGCCGGTCGTCCCGGTGGCGGTGGCCCCGGTGGCGGCGGCGGCTTCGGCGGCGGTCGTCCCGGCTTCGCCGGCCGGCCCGGTGGTCCCGGTGGCCGTGGTGGCACACAGGGCGCGTTCGGCCGTCCCGGCGGGCCCGCCCGCCGTGGCCGCAAGTCGAAGCGCCAGAGGCGCCAGGAGTACGAGGCCATGCAGGCCCCGTCGGTGGGCGGCGTCATGCTGCCTCGCGGCAACGGACAGACCGTCCGCCTGTCGCGCGGTGCCTCGCTGACCGACTTCGCCGAGAAGATCAACGCCAACCCGGCGTCGCTCGTCGGCGTGATGATGAACCTCGGCGAGATGGTCACCGCCACGCAGTCCGTCTCCGACGAGACGCTGAAGCTGCTCGCGGACGAGATGAACTTCATCCTCGAGATCGTCAGCCCGGAGGAGGAGGACCGCGAGCTGCTCGAGTCCTTCGACATCGAGTTCGGCGAGGACGAGGGCGGCGAGGAGTTCCTCGTGTCCCGTCCGCCGGTCGTCACCGTCATGGGTCACGTCGACCACGGAAAGACCCGGCTGCTGGACGCGATCCGCAAGACGAACGTCGTCGCGGGCGAGGCCGGCGGTATCACGCAGCACATCGGCGCGTACCAGGTCGGCACCGAGGTCAACGGCGAGCACCGCAAGATCACCTTCATCGACACCCCCGGTCACGAGGCGTTCACCGCCATGCGTGCCCGTGGTGCGAAGTCCACCGACATCGCGATCCTCGTGGTCGCGGCGAACGACGGTGTGATGCCGCAGACGATCGAGGCGCTGAACCACGCCAAGGCGGCCGGTGTGCCGATCGTGGTCGCGGTCAACAAGATCGACGTCGAGGGCGCGGACCCGGTCAAGGTGCGCGGTCAGCTCACCGAGTTCGGTCTGGTCGCCGAGGAGTACGGCGGCGACACCATGTTCGTCGACATCTCCGCCAAGCAGGGTCTGCACATCGACTCCCTGCTGGAGGCCGTGGTCCTCACCGCGGACGCCTCGCTCGACCTGCGGGCCAACCCGGAGCAGGACGCGCAGGGCATCGCGATCGAGGCCCACCTCGACCGCGGTCGCGGCGCCGTCGCCACCGTCCTCGTCCAGCGCGGTACCCTCCGCGTCGGCGACACGATGGTCGCCGGTGACGCCTACGGCCGAGTCCGCGCCATGCTCGACGACAAGGGCGAGAACGTCGACGAGGCGGGTCCCTCGACCCCGGTCCTCGTCCTCGGTCTCACCAATGTCCCGGGCGCCGGCGACAACTTCCTGGTGGTCGACGAGGACCGTACGGCCCGTCAGATCGCCGAGAAGCGGGCCGCCCGTGAGCGCAACGCCAACTTCGCCCGCAAGGGTGTCCGGTTCTCCCTGGAGAACCTGGACGAGGCGCTCAAGGCCGGACTGGTCCAGGAGCTCAACCTCATCATCAAGGGCGACGCGTCCGGTTCGGTGGAGGCTCTCGAGTCCTCGCTGCTCCAGCTCGACGTCGGCGACGAGGTCGACATCCGCGTCCTCCACCGCGGTGTGGGTGCGGTCACCGAGTCGGACATCGACCTGGCCATGGGCTCCGACGCCATCGTCATCGGCTTCAACGTCCGCGCGGCCGGCCGTGCCGCGCAGATGGCGGAGCGCGAGGGTGTCGACGTCCGGTACTACTCGGTGATCTACCAGGCCATCGAGGAGATCGAGGCGGCCCTCAAGGGCATGCTCAAGCCGGAGTACGAAGAGGTCGAGCTGGGCACGGCGGAGATCCGCGAGGTCTTCCGCTCGTCCAAGCTGGGCAACATCGCCGGTGTGCTCATCCGCTCCGGCGAGGTCAAGCGGAACACCAAGGCCCGTCTCATCCGCGATGGCAAGGTCATCGCGGAGAGCCTCAACATCGAGGGTCTGCGCCGCTTCAAGGACGATGTCACCGAGATCCGCGAAGGCTACGAGGGCGGTATCAACCTCGGAAACTTCAACGACATCAAGATCGACGACGTCATCGCGACGTACGAGATGCGCGAGAAGCCGCGCGGCTGATCGCACGGCTGACGCGGCACGGTCGGCCGGGGCCGGTCGGCGGGGGATTTAACCCGTCGATCGGCCCCGGCCGCTCCGTGTACGGTTCAGGGGTCCCCGGCGAACACCGGCGGGGACCCCTGAACCCGAACCGGCGGGACATCCGGATACATCCATGTATGTGGGGTCACTCTCCTTCGATCTGCTTCTCGGTGACGTACGGTCGCTGAAGGAGAAGCGTTCCGTGGTCCGTCCGATCGTCGCCGAGCTCCAGCGGAAATTCGCGGTGAGCGCGGCGGAGACCGGCGGACAGAATCTCCACCGCAGGGCCGAGATCGGCCTCGCGGTGGTCTCGGGTGACACCGGGCACCTCACAGATGTGCTGGACCGGTGTGAGCGCCTGGTCGCCGGCCGGCCCGAGGTGGAGCTGCTGTCGGTTCGACGCAGGCTCCACAGCGACGAAGACTGATGGCAAGGCAAGCAGGTAAGAAGGAGAAGGACCAGTGGCCGACAACGCGCGGGCGAAGAAACTGGCGGACCTCATCAGGGAAGTGGTCGCCGAGAAGCTACAGCGCGGCATCAAGGACCCGCGGCTCGGCACTCATGTGACCATCACGGACACCCGGGTCACCGGCGATCTGCGGGAGGCCACGGTCTTCTACACGGTCTACGGCGACGACGAGGACCGTGCCAGTGCCGCGGCGGGATTCCAGAGCGCCAAGGGCGTACTGCGCTCGGCGGTCGGTGCCGCCGCGGGCACCAAGTTCACGCCGACGCTGACCTTTGTCGCCGACGCCCTCCCCGAGAACGCCAAGACGATCGAGAACCTGCTGGACAAGGCACGGTCCTCGGACGCCAAGGTGCGGGAGGCGTCGTCCGGCGCCACCTACGCCGGCGAGGCGGACCCGTACCGCAAGCCGGAGGACGAGGACGAAGCCGCCGAATGACACAGCGGACCACCACGCCCGACGGACTTGTCATCGTGGACAAGCCGTCGGGCTTCACTTCGCACGACGTCGTCGCCAAGATGCGCGGGATCGCCAGAACCCGCCGCGTCGGACACGCGGGGACGCTCGACCCCATGGCCACCGGAGTCCTGGTGCTGGGCGTCGAGAGGGCCACCAAGCTCCTCGGGCATCTCGCGCTCACCGAGAAGGAGTACCTGGGCACCATCCGGCTCGGGCAGAACACCGTCACCGATGACGCCGAGGGCGAGATCATCTCGTCCGCCGACGCCTCCGGTGTCACCCGTGAGGGCATCGACGCCGGGGTGGCCGCGCTGAGCGGCCCGATCATGCAGGTGCCGTCCAAGGTCAGCGCCATCAAGATCGACGGCAAGCGGTCGTACGCACGCGTGCGCGGCGGCGAGGAGTTCGAGATCCCGGCCCGTCCGGTCACCGTCTCCTCCTTCCGCGTCTACGACGTGCGGGAGGCCGCGGCCGAGGACGGCACACCGGTCCTGGACCTGGTCGTCTCGGTGGTCTGCTCCTCCGGTACGTACATCCGCGCCCTCGCCCGGGACCTCGGTGCCGGACTCGGCGTCGGCGGCCATCTCACGGCCCTGCGCCGCACCCGCGTCGGCCCCTACGGCATCGACGCCGCGCGGACGCTGGACCAGCTCCAGGAGGAGCTGACCGTGATGCCCATCGCCGAGGCCGCTGCCGCCGCGTTCCCCCGCTGGGACGTGGACGAGCGGCGCGCCAAGCTGCTGCTCAACGGCGTACGGCTGGACATACCGCCCCACGAGCGGGCACCGGTCGCCGTCTTCGGCCCCGGGGACCGCTTCCTGGCACTGGTGGAGGAGCAGAAGGGCAAGGCCAAGAGCCTCGCCGTCTTCGGCTGACCTCGCCCCACCGCGTCCCGCCCGGGAGCGGACGGCCCACCCGGCCGCCCGCGCCCGGGCGGCGCTCGGAGTCGACCGGGGGTCACCCCGGGGGCGCGTTCGCCGGGCGTTCTTCACCCGCCGGCCGGCCGCGTCCTACCGTCGGAACCATGGGACGCGGGGACCTGGCGAGGCTCAGACCCGGCTGCGATCTGGTGCGGATCTGCGATCTGGCCGGACGGCCGCGCGGCACCGGATTCGCCGTCGACCAGCACGGCACCCTCATCACCGGCCACGAGAGCGTCGACGGACTGGCCCGGCTGGTGCTGCACGCCCCGGGCGGGCGGACCTGGCTCGCCGATGCAGCCGCCATCACCCCGCTACCCGGCGCCGGGCTCGCCCTGGTGCGCACCCGGGACCTGGGGCTCCGGCCCGTCCCCGTGAGCGTCCGGGCGGCGCATCGCCCCCGGCACGGCCCTGACAGTGCCCGGGTGTGCCGGGCGCTGGGCGGCGATCCGCCGGGGCGGCCCACCCGGGCGGAGATCTTCGGCGCCCATCTGGATCTGCTCTGCCTCCGGATCGCGGTGCGGGTCGCGGCCGTCTCCCGGCCCCCGCTGCGGGGGCCGGGCCGTCCGCCGGCCGGCGGCCCGCGTCGCCGGGCGGGTCCACGAGGCCGCCCGGCGCTGTCCGGACCACGGCCATGGCGCACTCGACCGCGAGTCCTTCGAGGAACTCTTCCCCCGGCGCACCGGCTGGGCCGCCGTGACCCTCACGGAGGGCCTGCTCGTCCCGGCGGGCGGCGGGTACCGCTTCGCCCACGAGGAGGTGGCCGACTGGCTCCAGGGAGCTCACCTCGCCCTCGGCGCGGCGCTCCGCACGCTCACGGGCCCGCCGTCCGCCCCGGAGCCCGTGCGCCCGGCTCCGCCCCCGCCGGGCTCCCGGCGGGAGCGCTCGCCGCCCTTGGGCCGGGCGCGGCCCGCGGGACGCGCCCCCGGGCGCCGGGAGCCACGGGAGCCGGCGGAGCGGAACCGGGGCCGGGGCGCCACGGGCTGCCCGCCAGGGCCGCGAGGGTGTCCGTGGAGGGGTACGTGCCGCCGTCCCCGGGCTCCGCCCGGGCCGAGCCGCCGCCTCCGCTGCCCGTCCACGGCACCGCACCGGGCCCGTCGTCCAGGCGCTGCTGCTCCAGGACCGGGTCCACGGACCGGCCGCGCTGACCCGGGCGCTCAAGAGCCTCATCGACGCGGTGGGGCGGCCGGAGGCCACCGGGGAGACCTCCTGGTGGGCCGGGCGGCTGCTCTCCGAGACCCTGCTCAGGGTGCCCGAGCCCGCCGAGTACCTCCCCATGCTCCGTCTCCTCGCCGACCGCGTTGCCCGCGCTCACACCCGCCACCCCCACGGCCCCGGCGCCACCCCGGCTCCAACCGGCGGCCCGGGAGAGTTCGCCCCGTCCTTCTGGCTGCGGCTGCGCCTTCCCGGGACCGCCCGGCTCGACCTGCTCCGCCGGCTGATCCCGGCGGACGACCCGCCCGGCGCCCCCGCTACCGGGACGCCGCCCCGGCCCTGGCGCCACACGCCCGCGCCGCGCCCGGGCTCGTGGCGAGCGCGTCCACCGATGCCCTCGCCACCCATCCCGGACCGGTGCTCGAAGCCTTCCGGGACCGGCTGGCGGCGGACGACCGGGCGGGGGAGGTGCTCCTGGCCCTCGCCGGGGCCACCGCGCCCGCACCCGCCCGGGGCGCTGCCGCCCTCGTCGCCGCGTACGCCGCCCGCGCCGGCCGCCGCCCCGGCGGAGCCGCCCACACCGCCGCCTGCGTGGACCGGGGGCTGGACCGGGGACCGGCCGCCCGGGCCGTCCTGCTCCCGCTGGTCACCGGCGTACTGCGGGCCCCTGACGGCGCGTGCGGGCGCCCGGCGCTCGCGCCGGTGCTCGTGGGGCCGGGGCCACCGCCCTCCCACCCGCTGCGGGACGAACTCCTCGGGGTGCTCCTCGACGTCTGCCCCGAGGACGAGTACGGCACCCTCGGCGCCCACCTGGAGGCCGCCGCCCACACCTGCGAGGCCCGCCCCGAGCCCCGTACCCGCGAACTCGTCCTCCGCACCGCGCTGCTGCTCACCCGCACATCCGAGGGGTCCGCGCGGTGGCAGCGACGGATTGTCCGGCTGGCCGGGGAGGCACCGGCGTTCGCGGAACTCCTCGCCCAATGGCTGGCCAGAGCCCCTCAGGAGTGGTCCGGACTGACCGGTCCGGCCCTGCGCCGGGCCGTCGTGGCGCGGGCCGGTCCGATACCGGTGCGAGCCGACGGCCCCGGGCATGGCAGTCTTAGACCTGCGTAATTCCAGTACACAGGGTTCGGGCGAGGAGCGGTCACAGTGCAGCGCTGGCGTGGCTTGGAGGACATCCCCCAGGACTGGGGGCGCAGCGTCGTCACCATCGGCTCCTACGACGGGGTGCACCGCGGACACCAGCTGATCATCGGACGGACGGTGGAGCGGGCCCGGGAGCTGTCCGTGCCGTCGGTCGTCGTCACCTTCGACCCGCACCCCAGCGAGGTCGTGCGCCCCGGCAGCCACCCGCCGCTGCTGGCGCCGCACCACCGGCGCGCGGAGCTGATGGCGGAGCTGGGTGTCGACGCGGTGCTGGTCCTGCCGTTCACCCCGGAGTTCTCGAAGCTCTCCCCGGCGGACTTCATCGTCAAGGTCCTGGTGGACAAGCTCCACGCCCGACTGGTGGTGGAGGGCCCGAACTTCCGCTTCGGCCACCGGGCCGCCGGGAACGTGGAGCTCCTCGCCGAGCTGGGCGCGACCTACGACTACGACGTCGAGGTCATCGACCTGTTCGTGACGGGCGAGGCGGGCGGCGGGCTGCCGTTCTCCTCCACGCTGACCCGGCGGCTGGTCGCCGACGGCGACGTCGAGGGAGCCTCGGAGATCCTGGGCCGCCCGCACCGAGTCGAGGGCGTGGTGGTACGGGGTGCTCAGCGCGGCCGTGAACTCGGCTTCCCGACGGCGAACGTGGAGACGCTGCCGCACACCGCGATCCCGGCGGACGGGGTGTACGCGGGGTGGCTGACGGCCGCCGGGGAGCGGATGCCGGCGGCGATCTCGGTGGGGACGAATCCGCAGTTCGACGGGGTGGCGCGGACGGTGGAGGCGTATGCCATCGACCGGGTGGGGCTGGAGTTGTACGGGCTGCACGTGGCGGTGGAGTTTCTGGCGTATGTGCGGGGGCAGCGGAAGTTCGACTCGGTGGATGCGCTGCTGGTGGCGATGGCCGGGGATGTGGCCCAGTGCCGCACCTTGACGAGGGAGCCCTGACCCCTCGTCCGTCCGGCACGGCCTCCCCTCCGAGGCCGCCTGAACCGGCCCCACGTGCCCCCGCACGACGGCCGACCCGAGCGATCCCTTCGGCCGCCCGGGCCATCTCCGCCTCTCCACCGTCCGAGCCCGCCCCCGTGCCCCGGGTGCCCCGGGCAGTCTCATCGGGTGCCCGGGGCATCCTCAGCCCGTCCGGCGTTTGAGGACGGACCCCGCACCCCGGGCGCCCCGAGCAGTCTCTGCGGCCACCCCGGGCGTCCTCAGCCTGTCCGGCGTTTGAGGACGGACCCTGTGCCACGAGTGGCCCGAGCAATTTCAGCCCGTCCGGCGTTTGAGGACGGACCCTGGTCCACAGGACCCCGCACCCTGCGGGCCCGGGTCGGGGGCCAGCCCCCGAACCCCCGCTCCTCAATCGCCGGAGGGGCTGGGTGGTGTGGCTCAGTCGCTGGAGGGGCTGGGG